>CAZQYL010000005.1:0-14052 GCA_964597425.1 uncultured Ignavibacteriales bacterium
ATCGTGTTCTTTGGCGGTCAGGTTTTCGCGGCACTTATTTACTATAATACCGCTAATCTCATCCTGTACTTTAAATATATCGTTTAAGTCACGGTCAAAATTCTCGCTCCATATATGATAACCATCGGCTGCATTTATAAGCTGCGCTGTGATGCGAACGCGGTTGCCTGATTTGCGCACGCTTCCTTCAAGGATTCTGTTGACATTAAGCTGTATACCAATTTCACGTATATCTGTGTTCTTTCCTTTGAACGCAAAGGCTGATGTTCTTGAAGTTACCTCGAGACCTTCAACTTTTGAAAAAACATTCAGCAGCTCCTCTGAAATTCCGTCACTGAAGTATTCATTTTCAGGGTCAGCGCTCATATTTACAAACGGCAGAACAGCAAGGCGGTTAGCCGGCTGTTTGGTCTTTCCCTTAAGTTCATCCCTTGCAGGGACTACAAGACCGTTACTTTCAACAGCGTATACACGCAATGGTTCAACAACATTCTTGAATTCAAAATAACCCATTTCCCGGGCTGAAAGGTTTTGCTGGTTCTTTATTTCATCATACACTTTCTCTGAAATAAGAATAGAACCCGGAACGGCAAGTGATTCAATCCTTGAGGCGATGTTAACGCCATCGCCGTAAATGGTTTCATCTTCCATTGAAATATCACCCGAGTGCAAACCAATTCTCAGGTCAACTTTCGGTTCTATCTGCAGTGTCTGCTGAATTTCTATGGCACACTTAACTCCGTCAATAGCGCTGTTAAAGATGCTTAATGCTCCATCACCATAGTACTGCAACACTTCACCATTGTATGCAGCGGCAGTTCTTTCAAGTACATCCTTAAGTCTCCGCCGTTTTTCTTTTGCCAGCTGTTCATTCTGCTGCATAAGCGCAGTATACCCGGACATATCAGAAAACATTATTGCAGCTAATTTACGCATTGTGGAATTCAGTAAAAAATCTTCAGGATAAATAAACAGTTTACAGGATAAAAATTTTATCCCGCTAAAAAATCACAGCAAATATTATCATTAATTACACAATATACAACAATAATACTGCATAAAAAAAGCTCCCTGTTACGGGAGCTTTAGCTATGAGAATGTGTCAACGGATGAAACGGTTTAACGAACCAACAGCAATTTCTTTGTCTGCCTGAACTCACCTGCCTGAATAGTATAGAAGTATATTCCGCTTGCAAGATTACCTGCATCAAACTTAACGGAATGATATCCCTTCTTCTTAAATTCATCTACCAAACCGGTAACTTCTTTACCAAGTATATCATATATTTTTATCTTTACATACGCGTCATTTGGCAATGAGTAGCTTATGTTGGTAACCGGGTTAAACGGATTAGGATAAGCGCTGGTTGAGAAGAACTTGACAGCTGTCTGTTCTTCCTTTCCTTTTTTCTTGGGCGCGGTATTCAGCTCAAAGTTCTCGCCTCCTGTCATGATCTCCCTTTCCGCTCCATACTGGGTGTACTGCTCAACCTGAAGTGTAAACCTGTCAGCACCCCGTGGCGGCTGTTCAAACAGGTCAAATTCAAATTTGATGGTTGACATTTCTTCGGCATCCATTTTCATATCTGAAATGTATGCATCAAGTTTAACGATACCTATCTTTGTTCCTTCGGCAAGTTCTATACCTTCACCTTTCATGCCTCCATCTCTCCAGTGTGCATAAAGTTTTTCACCAAGATCTACATATATCTTTCCGTATCTCTGGAACGGATTATGAACCTGCTCTCTTGGGGTGAGGAAACGGAGTTTTATCAACGCCACGTCACGCTCTACATTCCTTACAGTAACCCAGCCGGCTGCCATTGGCCCGCTTGGACCTGTAAAGTCATCTACCACGGTAATGTTCTTCCAAACTATGTTATTGTTGTTCTTAACATTGGTGTAAATTCCGGGTCCTTCAGGGAACGTCATTCCGTATGGCGATACCGGCGAGGTTTCTATTCTTGCCAGCAGGCAAAAGTGCGAGCTATCAGAACCAAATCCCGAAAAATCGGATGGATTCGGTGGGAACCAGGGTATTTCAAAAATTACCGAATCACCTGGAGCCAGATTTGAAATTATCGGCATGCTTGTATGGATAATGTTTCCATGCAAAGTAGGCCCGATGAAATAATTTATCCACTGCGTTGGCCAGCTTAAACCAGTTGAAGCCTTTGCCCAATAGGTCTTCAACTGTCCGCTTGCGTAACATCCGCCGCGGTTACGTACCATTACATAAATGTAATTCGGGTTATACGGATACAAAATTGAGTCCCTGTATTCAGGGTTCTGGTGCTGGTGCGGATTTGCGAAACCGTCCTGCTGTGTTCTTACCCAGATATCCTGGCTTACCCACATCGGGCCATTATCGGGATTCGGTTCCGTGCCGTCATCAAGCCATGTATCTTTTGACCAAAGGTCGGGTCCAACATCGATCTTTGCTGTCCATACCTGGTAGATACCTGAAAAATTATCTGCCCAGAACGGCCATACTTTTGTGCCTAATGATGTTACGCCTATATAATCGCCCTGGTAACCGCCAGCAAGTCCGGCAATTGGAGCGGGAGTGAAACTGTGATCGCTTGCCTTAATATCCGTCCATGATGTGCCGCCGTTCATAGAGCGTGATAAGTACACTTCTGCCTGTGTGCTTGTAACATTGCGTTGGTCATAATATACAACATTCACGCCGCCGCAATCATCAACCCTTACTGCGGGCATGTAGTTCAGTTTACCTGAAGGATCCTGGTTAACTCTTGTCCTTGTCCATGTTGCGCCGTTATCTGTTGAGCGCATGAGCACAACGTCAGAGTTATCAAGTGCGGGTGCGAAATTCTTTTCGGCGGCAACAACATAAAGCCATCCGTTACGGGGTCCGCCTGTTTTATCTATATCAAGCCTGGGGAAACCATTACACCTGATGCCGTTAACTAGATTACTTGTCCTAATTCCGTTCATATCGGCAACATGATTGCTTGAAAAAGCCCATGTAACTCCGCCATCGGTTGATCTTGCATATCCAAGGCTGTCTTCGGTGGAGTTCTGTCCGTTTGTTGTACAATTAGCCCACACAACATGCACAACGCCTCCGGGTCCGACCCTTACATCGCATCCCTGGTGATGGTGACCCGGTGAAGTGGGGGGACTCACCGGTGCTGCCGTGCTCCAGGATACACCGCCATCTGTTGTGTACGATATTACTATCCTGTATGTATAAGTACCTGAAAAATTTGTCCATACAGTATAAGCTCTGCCGAAATACGCACTGCCCGTTACATCATCCACTGCAGAAAGATTTTTATCGAAACTGCTTGCACCGGGAAAGTTCACCTGCCCGGTCCATGTGGAACCGTTTGTATTTGAGTATGCTGCTCCCTGTATTACTGAGTGTCCGAATCTGCCGGCCCAGGTACTGCCTACAGGCCAAATCCAGTTGGCAGGGTCTCCGCTGTTAGGTGTAAATGTCTGGTGGCTACCAGCCCATGTTACGCCTCCATCGATCGATGCCGTATACCCTGTCCCGTAAAAGGACGGTCCGAATGAATTCCATGCAGCAAAAATTATGTTACTGCTGCCCTTTTGTGTAGTTACATCAACTTCACTCTGCGTTGCCGTATGCGGGAACGGTCTAAAGCTTGGTCCGATGACATAATTTCCCATCTGTGTATTGATGTGCCTCTCCGAAGTATTCGGGTTGACAAAATACAATGATTGCGGCAAGGGCACAAAATCTCCTGTAACCCTTACCTGCGTTGAGGGGTCAAATGACCACCTGACGTCTTCATTCTGCGCAAACAACAGTATGTTGTTACACATAATGATCACGCCTGCAATAAGTAACATTTTTATCTTACTCATCACTGTTCCTCCTTATATTTAGTTTTGGAAAGTACTTTTATATGAAATCAGCTTTTTAAAAATCACCATTCAGGGATTGTTATCAAGCTCTTCGTACACGTTAACTATGGCACCATCCAGAGAGTAAACAGTTACCACACATATACCATTGTTGCACACCCGGGTAATTCTGTATTCCGGGTCAGCGTTAGCATCTGGGTTAAACACAAATATTGAGAACATAATAAGCAGGAATGGAAGAAAGAAACTCAGGAATTTTTTTATCAATTTTTTCATTTGTGGTTAGGTTTAATTATTGTTAAATAATAGGTGTTATTTATGTTTAACTTATAAATATTATAAGGAATTGACAAAGAAATTATTCTTAATTTGACGCTAATTTACAAGCTCCGACTATTTAAAATATTGCAAAAAATGACTATATTTAGATGTTCTGTAATATATATTGCCGTTAATTTTTAAGCTGAAAATATGAACTATCGGGTCAATGAAAATCTAACCTCCTTAATAAAAAGCTTAAGTAAAAAAGATGTAAGGAATTTCAGGAAATTCCTGAGGTGTTCTTTTTTGAATCCTTACCCCAAGGCTGAAACACTCTTCAATTCGCTCATAACTTTCAGTCCGGAGATAAGCGCTTTAAAGTACAACAGGCTTGAAGTATTCAGGAGAATGAAAACCGGAAAGAAATACAATGATTCTACCATGCGTGATCTTCTTTCAAAGCTGAAATACCTGCTGGAAAAATACCTGGCATACTGCAGTTTTGAAACAGACGAATATGACAGGCTAACGCATCTAAGGAAGCAGCTTTATTCGCGTAAACTTTACGGGCAAATAGAGAAGAATATAAACGAGGCTGAGAGTATAATACCCGGTTATGAAATAGCTGACCCGGATTATTTCTACAAAAAAATAAAAATTGAAACGGAAAAGTTCAATAATTTTGTAATAAATAAAAAGCTGTATAATGAGCAGAGCTTAAATGATTCAATAATTTCTCTCAATACTTCAGCAAAGAACCAGCTCGCACTTTTTATTCTTGAATCTATCAAACAGAATGATAATATACTGAAGATCACCAAAAGGCAGGAGAAAACAAAAACAAAGAACGTGATTCCTGAACTTCTTAAGCCAATAAACCTGAAAAAGATCATAGTTACGCTTAAGAAGAACAACAGCGAGCTCAGTCATATTTTCCAGATATATTTCAATCTATACCTCCTGTTTTCTTCCGGCAAGGGTGAAAAGTATTTCCACATTCTCAAAAACGATATTATTGAAAATTCCGATAAGATCAATGCAGATGAGCAGCATTTTCTCTTTGGAAGGCTGATTGACTATTGCGTAAATATGTGCAACGAAGGAAGAACCGAATATTATAAAGAGCTGTTTAATGCCTACGTAATATTGCTTGAGAAGAAGTATTATACAAACAGCTCAAACAAATACATCTCACAGGATCTCTTCAGGAATATTTTCCAGACCGCAATAAGGATAGATAACCTGAAGTGGGCTGAAGAATTCATATCGCGATACCGCAGAGAACTGCATCCTGTTAACAGGGATAGCATGTTCTACTACTGCTATGCGTATATTTATTTCGAGAACGGCAATTTTGAAAAGTCGCTTGAGTACTTATTAAAGATAAAACAGGATTACTTTGCCCTTAAAATTGATATTAAAATACTGCAGTTAAAGATATATTATGAATTGGGGATGTATGAACAGGTTTACAACCAGCTGGATAGTTTCAAGCATTTTATAACAAACCATGAACAGATAATACCGGGCAGGCGGGTAAAGATAAAAGACTTCCTGTTCTATTTTGAAAGATTGTTAAAAGCAAAACTGAAAGAAGATGAAGAATCAGCGGCATTTCTTCTTCAGCAGCTCACCAAAAAGCCTGACAGGCAGTTTTTTAACTGGCTAAGAAGAAAAGGTGAAATTCTGATCAATGACGGAAAATAGCGAGATTGATCTTCATTGAAATTAATAAAGAAATTCTCTTCAAAATTCAAATCTCAGACCATTACTTAAGTAATAAGTGGTCTTTGGCACACCCGGGAAGGGACGTGTATCAAACCTGTAGTTAAACCCGGTTTTGAATTTCAGGTTCTCAAATATCTTGAACATCAGGTCAGATTGTGATAGCACCCTGTAATCTTTAAAGTCACGCATATTGGGCTGGAAGTAAATTGTGTTACTGAATTCCACCCTGTCGAAATCAAATGTAAAGGAAAGATAACTGCTTGTACGATGGTTCCTTTCAATAATAAGCTTATCAACTGATTCCTGGTATTCATACATATAGAGCGATGCAATGTAAGCGCGGAATTTATCGCTGTCATATAATTTTAAACGCGGACCCGTTCCGGCAAGTACCCTTTGGCCTACTTCAAGTGCTTTGTTATACTGGTACTGCGCGAAAAATTCCCACCTGAGCAGTTCCTTTGTAACTTTCCTGTTATATCTTACGTGTGCAAAACCTGAATTGACGAACTGCGTTCCTGCGCCTTTAATTATCCTCATTTCATTCAGGAAAAGCCAGAGGTCATTTTTACCTTTGAACTGCAGATGGATGAGCGCACCGAGATCAAATATCTCATCAACCGATTTCGAGAACTGGAAGCTGGCTTCAGCGGTTCCTATCCAACCCGTTGTATCTGAGCGCATTCTGCGCGATTCAATATTAACCACCTGCGCCAAAGAAATTGATGAAGTTAACAACAGTAAAAAAACAATTGGTCTCAATTCTGCCTCCGTAAATTTTTATGAACGCAATTTAGCTCTATATGCCAATATTTACAATAAACAAAGCCTCAATTTACGCGGAAAAATTATCCTGATTGTTGCCGGAAACTCAATGAGCAATTAACAATGAACAATCAGCAATGAACAATTAGTAAATGGCAAAAAACAAATACCGTATATCAAATGGAAAATAGAAATTCCGGAAAATTGATTAATAACTCAATCATTTTATTAGTAATTTTGTAACCAAAATCAATTATATGCAATTGGATTACAATAATTTTACGGAATTCTTCCAGTCAGTTTGCAGAACTTACGGTAATGATGGTGCGATATACTGGAAAGACTCGAACGAAAACAACAAAGAGTATAAGAACATTACCGGCAGCAAATTAAAAGAGCTCACTTACCTGCTTGCAAGAGCAATTGAGCAGTTCGGGATAAAACCCGGAGAAACTGCCGCCATCATTTCTGAAACACGGTTTGAATGGGTTGTTACTGACTTTGCATGTATATCAAAACAAATTGTTACTGTACCGGTCTACCCTACTATGACATCAGAGCAGATAAGGTTCATCCTTCAGCATTCAGAAAGCAGGCTGTGTTTTGTTTCAACAAACCTAATGGCTGAAAAAGTAAATGCAGTTTTTAACGAGTTACCCAAACTTGAAAAGATAATTACATTCAATAAAACAGATCATTCCCATGAACACATAATCAGCTTTGAAGAGCTTATATATGGCGAACTGCTGGAAGAAAAAACGGCATATAGTGATGAAATAGCTGATGATTTCTTCAGTGATATGGCAAAGAAGCAATCTGTTAACGACCTGCTTACAATTATATATACATCAGGCACAACCGGGATTCCCAAGGGAGTATGCCTCTCACACAAGAATGTGCTGGCAAATGTTAAGCAGTGTACTGATTCTTTTCCGGTCCACCCTGATGATATCTTTCTTTCATTCCTGCCCTTAGCTCATACATATGAACGAACCGGAGGGTATTATGTGCCGCTTTCAAAAGGTGCAAAGATATATTACGCAAAGAATATCGATACACTTGCAGCTCAAATGGCGGAAGTGAAGCCTACAATTGTACTTGCCGTGCCGATGCTCTTCACCAGAATTGCTTCGCGGGTAATGAAAAACATAGAACAAATGCCCTTGCTGAAAAGGACAATCACAAAACGGGCATTAAAGATAGGAAGAGCATTCAGGGAGAATAAAAGTAATCCCTTATGGAAGATTGCCGACAAAAAAGTATTTTCTGTGATTCGCCAAAGAACCGGCGGAAGGATAAAGTTCTTTATCTCAGGAGGCTCGGCATTAAGCAGGGAGACCGCTGAGTTCTTTGACTCAATTGGTTTGCTTATTCTGCAGGGTTATGGAATGACCGAAGCATCACCGGTAATATCTGTAAACAGGCTTGATAATAATGAATTCGGCACAGTGGGTCCTCCGCTTGAAAACGTAAATGTAAAAATAGCCGGTGATGGTGAGATACTTGTACAGGGTGATAACGTAATGCTGGGTTATTTTAAGAATCAGAAAGATACTGATGAAATGATAATAAGCGGCTGGCTGCACACAGGGGATATTGGGTTAGTAGATAAACACGGCATGCTGAAGATAACGGACCGCAAGAAAACACTTATCAAAACCGCCACAGGGAAATATATTTCGCTCACTCACATTGAAGAGAACCTTGAGCGCTCCGAATACATCAGCCAGGTAATTTCATTCGCTTCGGATGAGAAAGATTACGTTACAGCGCTTATTGTTCCTGACCCTGATATGCTGGAGAGCCTTGCAAAAAAACTTGATGTGAAGTATAAGGATTTAAAAGACCTTACGGATAATGATATCATACATAATTTCTTTGAATCAGAAATAGATGTGCTTCAGAAACCGCTTGCAAAATACGAACGTGTTCGTAAGTTCGCACTGCTTGATACTCCTTTTACCATTGAAAGCGGCGAGCTGACTCCGACACTTAAGCTGAAGAGGAAAGTCATTGAAGAGAAACACAGGTCAATAATTGATGATTTTTACAATTAGTTAAACAGGAAAACAGTTCATTTCTGAAAACTATCCATCTAATTTTTCTTTTAAAAGTGCTGAGTATAATCGGGAAAATAGTTTCCTAAAATAAACTCATATTTTTACGCTGCTTAACTTTCAAAGGTACTCTTAAATCCCTTAAAAACACTATACCAATCCGGTATTAAACCGAATTTTCATTCTTTGAACTATAGCATCATCTCAGGCTATTTTTGTTGAAATAATAAAAATATTATGAAAACAAAAATTCTGCTTGTTGTTCTGGTTTCAATATTTAAGATTATTTACGCGCAGCCTGTGACTGTTACTTTTCAGCAGGGAGTAAACGGGTATACAGGATGCAGATCAGTTGATATATCTGACCTGAATCTTGTGCCCGGCAATAATGGAACAACGTTTGGCGATGGTAACAATGACTGGTGTATTGGGAAACTGCACGGCAGACCCGGGTTTGGCTATGATATCTCCCCGCTGTTGAGATTTGAGAATCTCAATATTCCATCAAATGCCGTAGTTACCGGAGCGACACTAACGCTCACACATGTGATGTGGGAGTCTCCAAGCTCAAGGGTTAAAGGGCGGTATTTGAATGTAGACTGGACGGGTTCAATCAACGATACAATTGGGGGAATGGGAAACGCCCCTGTTGGCTGGGAAAGAAGAATGCCCAATACTCCATGGAGTGCGCCAGGAGGCAACGGTGAAGGAACAGACCTCATAGCAGGAAAATATTTTTGGTCACCGCCTGATAGCAGTATAATGCCTTCTAATGGAGAAGTTACATATAACATTCCGCTTGATCTAAGCGTAGTGCAGAACTGGATAACTAATCCTTCAAGCAATCACGGCTTTAAGCTGCAGGTAGATGCCATTAATGTTCATATTTACTATAGACAGCCTCAACGGCCTGATGTGCTGAAAAGACCAAAACTCTCAATTACATATACAATCCCCACCGGTTTAAACAATAACACAGAATTTCCAAATGAATATTACTTAGAACAAAATTATCCAAATCCGTTCAATCCTGTTACAGTAATCAATTATGGAATGCCCGCTGCAGGTAATGTTAAGCTTACAGTTTACAATTCAATTGGTGTGAAACTTGTTGAACTGGTAAACGGGTACAAATCCAGCGGGAACCATTCAGTGACATTTAACTCAGAAAATTATCCGTCGGGTGTTTACTTCTATAAACTTGAAACAGGTGAGTTTTCAGAAACGAAAAAAATGACAATTATTAAATAACACAACAAAATGAAAACTGAATATAAACCAAGCTGGGATTTTTACTTCACAGAGCTTGACGGCTCACCGGCATCAATGTACCTTGATCTTGGTCTGCACAGAGACGCCCCAATTGCTGAAAAAAGCTACCTGCTAACGGTTATAATAACCATGAACGACCCGCAGGATAACGGTTTTTCTTCAAAGGAAGAAAGTGAAGTTCTTTTCGGAATAGAAGATAGAATTACAGATGCAATTACTGAACCTTTCGGTGCGCTTTTTGCAGGAAGGGAGACATGTGACGGCGCCAGGATATTTTATTTCTATGCGGCAAATAACAATGAAATCAAAAAAATTGTAAAAGAAGTGATGAATGAATTCAGCGATTACGAATACGAAACTTACTTTGAAGCAGACAGCAAATGGGATCAGTATTTCAAGCATCTCTACCCTACCAAATACGAAATGCATACTATTATGAACCGGCGTGTAGTTGAAAATCTGCGCTCAAAAGGTGATTTACTTACAGTCCCAAGAGAAGTTGATCACTACATTTATTTCAAAAAAGAGGAAATGAAAAACTCGTTTTTAGCTGAAGCCAAAAAGCTTGATTACAAAGTAACTTCTGAAAGAACAGATGAAAACCAGAAGGTCTACCCGCTGAGCGTAAGGCTTACCAAAAAGTTACCTGTTACTTATGACGATGTGCTTGATTACACTTCTGTGCTGTATGACCTTGCAGAGCAGTATGATGGGAATTACGACGGCTGGGAAACAAAGCTTATTACAAACGGTAATTAAGATATTCAGACAAAACCAACAAAATAGATCTTTTTCCGAATCAGATAAAGGAACGTGCTTGTTTAGGCGTTCTTTTTCTTTATTTGTCTCACATTTTGTCCAAATTTTTATGTTTTGAATAATATTAATATTTTGCTATTTTTGCATATTATGTTAGAATCCTACGTACCAATATTACTGATGATGGCAGGAGCCGTTGGCTTTGCCGTTGTAAATACCATTGTATCAAAGATATTTGGCCCAAAGAAGCCAAATGCTGAAAAGATGTCAACTTATGAAAGCGGTGTTGAACCATATGGAACCGCACACTCTAAGTTCTCTGTTAAATATTACATGGTAACAATGCTGTTTATACTATTTGATATTGAAATAGTATTTATGTACCCGTGGGCAGTAACTTTCAGGAGTTTTGAAGGAGCCATGCTTACATACGCACTTGTTGAAATGATGGTATTTATCGGACTGCTGCTGATTGGATATTTTTATATCCTCCGCAAAGGTTCATTAAAGTGGAATTAAATTAAAAGGTATATATGTCTGATCTGAATACAAGTATACAAAACGACGGTTTTTTCACAACCAAAATAAGCGATATTCTTGGTTGGGCGGAGAAGAACTCTGTTTGGCCGATGCCTATGGGTATATCATGCTGCGCAATTGAGATGATGGCTTTCGCAGCATCAAGATATGATGCCTCGCGCTTTGGCAGTGAAGTATTCCGTTTTTCACCAAGGCAATCTGATTTAATGATTGTTGCAGGCACATGTACATACAAGATGGCGTGGGTAGTAAGAAAAATTTGGGACCAGATGCCTGAGCCGAAATATTGTATCGCAATGGGTGCCTGTACTTCTACTGGAGGCATGTACAGAAGCTATTCAGTTGTTCAAGGTATTGACCAGTTCCTGCCGGTTGATGTTTATGTTGCAGGCTGTCCCCCAAGACCCGATGCACTTATACAGGGACTCATTCAGATCCAGGAAAAAATAGGAAAGAAAAAACATAAACTGTTTGATCAGACCGTAAAGGAAATGATGAGTTAAGATAGATTTTTGCAGGATAAAAAAGACCCGGCTTATTGCCGGGTTTTTTATTTACTATAATTGGACCATAAGTAACATGTTTCTGAAATTTCCTGCACCCCCTAATTCAGCAGGTACAGCAATTTATGATTTGCAGAAATTTACTGAAGTACAGGTTCAGTTTTTTTTCTTCTTAAGATCAATGAACTGATAAGAGTTATCAATATTCCAACCGGTAATATTTCAGCATACGTGTACATCGCAAAGAAAAAAAGATTGTTTTTATAATTGTGTTTTGTTGATTCTATACTTTTGATTCCCTCTTCAAGCGCTTGCCCTGTAACACCGCTGTTTTGAAGTTCTTTTATCTGCATGGCGGAATATTTATCAATAAATTCCGGCATAAAGAAATGGAACTCGACACCCCAGGTTATAACATATAATGTTGAAGCAATAAAACTTATCAGAAAGCCGAGTAAAAATGCTTTGCTGAATGTAATAGTACCGCCATTTTTTTTATCGCGGAAGTTCTTGATGCCAACAAATATGAAGGAAAACGCAACAGCCATGGCACTGAAGCCGATAATCATACTGCTGCTGCCGCCATCTGCATCGCCGCTGCCGCAGGAAATTATCGCCATGGAAATCCCCATAAAAGTGCTTATGATGACTCCGGAGATCAAACCGAAAACTAAACTATTTCTTTTCATAAAATTTACTATTTGGTTGATTAATTTGCCACAAAAGTAACACCTGCGAGCAGAATTTTATTCATACTTTTGGGTGAATTTGGCAAATTTAAATCATTTTCATACTGAAGCAGTACAACTAATTTATAATTTTCATACGTTTAGCCTTTTCTGCTGCCTGTGTCCTTCTTTTAACATCAAGCTTTACAAAAATATTTGAAGTGTGGGTTTTAACGGTATTCAGGCTGATAAATAGTTCCCCGGCAATTTCGTCATTACTTAAACCCTGCGCCATTAGATTCAGTACATCCAGCTCGCGTTTACTTATTCCAAGTTCTTCAATTACCTTTTGATCAATTTCATATTTTTCCTGATTTTCAATATATACTTCCTTTTCAACTATCCGGGTCACAACTTTCGGTTTTACAAGTTTCAGGGCTAACCATACACCCAGAACAGTAAACACAATTGCAATAGCTCCAATAAAAAAATCGAGGCGATAGTTAAAAACTATAAAATTCGCTTCCAGTATCTTAAGCAATAACAGGACCAGTGCCATTGAAATGCCATAGACCAGAAATTCCTTATATTTTGTGCCAAGCCGTAACGCTAATTTCATGTTAATACAAATTTTTGTTAAAATAAACAGCAGCAAGGGCTGGTAATTTTATTAATTAACATCTCCAAGATAAATTCCTTCTTTAATATCGCTGTAATTCTTAAGATGACTTATCAAAGCTTTGGGATACAGTCTGTATTTTTCAAGCTCATCCAATGTCAGCCATTCAACTGATAGCTGACCATTATCGGGCTCGCTGCCGTTTTGGGGAGTACCGCTGATAATTTCCGCTTCAAACATTATTTCAAGTTGATGGACTTTTCTCGCAGCGTGTTCGGGGAATTCATGATTAGCTCCTATATAATCCCTGATAAAAAGCAGCCTTTTCATTCTGACTTCAACCGAAATTTCTTCGAGACACTCACGAACTAATGCCTGCTCTAAATTTTCGCTGTGATTTTGACCACCGCCGGGTATTGTATAAAAGAATCCGTTTTCATCTTCCTTTTTGGCGACAAGCAGTTTATTATCTTTTACAATGATCGCTTTTGCCGAAACCCGTATATCTTCACTTTCTATCATCTTCCTGAGTTTGGATTCCTCTGTTTAAATATGAAGTAAATCAAAAATAGCCCTATCAGTCCTATCCATAAATATCTGTAAGTGGATTCCATATTTTTATCACCAATTAAAAAGAAAAGCGGCCCCACAACTATTGCAAGTATCAGGGGTATCCCGAATAATATTGTAATTGTAAACAGAGAGCTCTTTGTCTGCTTATCATCGGTATCCCTCATTTTCTTCGTCATAAAGCGGAAAAACCACAATATAAAAATGGTCATTACGAACCATAGCGCTATATAGACCGCATAGTTGTGCTCAAGTATTTGTGCTCCCTGCATAATTTACGATGTCTTTTGTTTTAAATGTTTCGGAATTAAAAGCTGCTCAATTATCTCAAATAAAAATTCAACTAATATCGCAAGACATGCCGCCGGTATTGCCCCTTTTAGAATCAGCGATGTATCATTCAAAGCGAGTCCCGTTACAATAAATTCACCCAAACCGCCTGCTCCAATAAA
>CAZQYL010000005.1:14152-20780 GCA_964597425.1 uncultured Ignavibacteriales bacterium
CATTCAAAGCGAGTCCCGTTACAATAAATTCACCCAAACCGCCTGCTCCAATAAAGGCGGCGAGCGTAGCCGTGCCTATATTTATTACCGCAGCGGTTTTTACGCCCGCAAATATTGCAGGCATCGCCATTGGGATTTCTACATATTTTAGTTTCTGCCAGGTTGTGAGTCCCATACCCGAAGCAACTTTTTTTATCACAGGATCAACGGAATAAATACCGGTAACGGTATTCCTCAATATGGGCAGCAGTGCATACAAAAACAGCGCTGCAACTGCGGGGACTATGCCTATACCGAAGAGCGGTATCATTATAGCAAGCAAAGCTATTGATGGTATTGTTTGCAACAGACCCGCAATATATAAAACGGGTTTTGAAATTGCAGGAATAGCTGAAAGCAATACACCTATGGGGAAAGCGATCAGAATTGCAAGCAGCAACGAAATGAATGTTATCTGCAGATGCCGAAGTGTCTTCTGAAAAATTTCATCTGCCGCAGATGTTTTTTTATATTCTACTCCGCCACCTATCAAATTATTCGTTTTCAGGAATTCATTTGCAACTTCGCCAAAACTTTTATTTTCGTACAGTACTTTGGAATTCATAGCCCGCATGAGACTATCATTAACAGTATTTGCAAGCAGCCTTATCAGTTCTTTTGCTTTTGGATCAATTGCCTGCCGCATGAAAGGAACACCCATATACTGAGGGAAGTACTTCTTATCATCATTCAGAATCACCAGGTCATATTTGCTTATTTCGCCATCGGTGGAATAAACATCGGTCAGCTCGATCTTGCCTTCATCAAGCGATTGGTATGCCAGCCCGTGATCGATCCCCACCGGCTTGATATTTATGTTATAAAGTTCTGCAAGATTTTCCCAGCCATCCTTACGCTTTATGAACTCATAGCTCATAGCCGCCTTGATCTCAGGATGCGGTTTCAGATCTGAAATATTAACAAGATTGTATTTTTCAGCAGTTTTTTTCTTTACTGCAAACGCATAAGTATTATTAAATCCAAAACTTCCAGTAATTTCAAGCCCATGCTCTTTTTTCAGCATTTCATTCAGATCAAAAATTCCGGGTTTATCGGTAAGCTTAAGTATTGCTTCGCTGATAGTACCCGTATATTCAGGGTAAACATCGATCTGGTTATTTTTAAGTGATTCAAAACATACCAGCGTACCGCCAAGATTGAAATTCCTTTCGACCTTATAGCCGTTCGACTCAAGCAGCTGCGCTATGACTTCAGCAAGTATATACGATTCATTAAAGTGCTTTGCACCAACACGGATCGTCTGTGCATTAACCGAAAGACTTAATAACAAAAAAAGGAGTATAGATCTTTTCATTTTCCTCTTCTTTCCATGTAATCTCTGACTGAAAGACTTGCCGGATTATCCATTACATCCTTTTTGGAGGCATACTGTTTGATCTCACCTGATTCCATGAACATGATGTTATCAGCAAGCTTGATTGCTTCATTCAGGTCATGGGTTACAATCACAATAGTGCGTGGTTCGGCGGCTTGCATTTCAAGCAGTTCATTGTGAATTTCGTTCTTGGTTTCCGGGTCAAGCGCTGCAAAGGCTTCATCAAGCAAAAAAATGGGGGGACTAAGCAGCATTGCTCTGCAAATACCAACACGCTGCTGCTCACCGCCGGATAGCTGGTAAGGATACTTGGTCTTAAAACTTGGCGGAAGGTTTACAAAGCTCATGAGCGTATCAATCCTACGCTCTATATCGTGTTTGGATTCATTTGTAATTTTACCAAGGATTGCAATATTATTGTAAACGGTCATATGCGGGAAGAGTCCCGTGCCCTGCACTGAATATCCTATCTTAAGCCTGGTTTTGTTGATGTTTGCATAGTCAAGCGGTGTACCAAAAACATCAACTTCACCCCCGGAAGGTTTGATAAGTCCGTTGATTATCTGAAGCAGAGTAGATTTCCCGCTGCCGCTTTTACCGATTATAGCGGTAATTTTCTGATCTTCAATTTCAAAGGTCAACCCCTTTACTGCAGGTTCTTTTCCGTAATAGTGAGAAACATTTTTGAACTGGATGAGGCTCAATAATTTATATTTTAATTATAAGATTAATTTCAGAACTTTGCTGCTTAATATCATATTTAATAAGTAACAAACCCAATTTTAATAAATGAATTTTAAATTCCTGTAAGAACAGGTATATTTAAAACAATTCCCGTAAAACTACTAATAAAATATTTAAATGGAAAATCAAAAGAGCGTTCTGAATATAAGTGACATAGAAAACTCACTCAGCGGAGTTGATACCGATAAAATATTTTCGCAGTTCCGCGAAGTACGCAGAATGACAATTGAGCTCTGCGAACCATTGGAAATTGAAGATTATGTTGTGCAGACCGAGAGTTTTATGAGTCCACCGCGCTGGCACCTTGGACACGTTACATGGTTTTATGATCAGTTGTTAAAAAAATACTTCAAGGATTACAAACCATACAAACAGGATTTTTCATTTTATCTGAATTCATATTACCAGGCTTTCGGTAAACCGTTCAATAAAAGCCGGCGCGGAACGATTTCACGCCCGACTGTAAAGGAAACCGTTGAATACTGGAATTATATTAACCGTGAGGTTTCACGGTTTTTTGATTCAGCCGAGATGAAACTGAATGTATTGAAGGATTTTATGCTGGCATTTAACCATGAGTGGCAGCATCAGGAACTGATGGTGTATGACCTGCAGCATTTACTGCAGGACCAGTACCAGCCAAAATCAGTTAAGAATTTACCGCAGCAGAACGGGCAATCCCACAAAAAGGAAATGATAAAAATTCCGGGCGGGTTGTATGAACTGGGTTTTGATATATTCAAATGGAAGGATCAGTTTGCTTATGATATTGAAATGCCACAGCATAAAGTATATTTAAACGATTACATGATAGATAACACTCCCGTTACAAACGGCGATTATTTAAATTTCATCAATGATGGCGGCTATACGAATTTCAGATTCTGGCTTGATGAAGGCTGGCAATGGGTTAATAGCAATAAAATAGAAGCTCCGTTATATTGGGAACGTGACGATAACGGAAGCTGGTTTAAATGTGACTTTAAAGGCAAACGATTTATTGAGAATTTTTCAAATGAACCGGTAACAAATATAAGCTTCTTTGAAGCTGATGCATACGCACGCTGGGCAGGCAAACGACTGCCAACTGAAGCTGAGTGGGAGAAAGCCGCCAGCTGGGATGAAGATAAAGGTACCAAAAGATTATATCCGTGGGGAGATGATGTGCCGAATGAGTTTAAGTGTAACTTGCTGGAATCCAGAATATGGGCACCGGCTGAAGTATTTGCGTATGAACAGGGAAAGAGCTTCTTTGGCTGTTACGGAATGTTGGGCGATACATGGGAGTGGACAGGCTCTGAGTTTGTTGCTTACCCGGGATTCAAATCAGGCTTTGCCGAGTATAACGACAAATGGTTCACAAACCAGAAAGTTTTGCGAGGCGGTTCATTTGGTACTCCAAAGGATTCTACCCGCAACACGTACCGCAATTTCTTTAAAGCGCATGAAAGATGGCTAATAAGCGGATTCAGATGTGCGAAAGACTTATGAGGCAATTAACAATTGGCAATGAACAATTAACAATGATCAATGAAGATCATTTTCGCATCAAACAAAGCTCAAAATAATTATTTTTATCTTTCCATGAGTTTGTGATGCTGAGCCTGGATGCTTGTGCCAGCTCTTTGATCATTTCATCGGTGAATTTGTACGAGTTTTCGGTGTGAATTGTTTCATTCTTCCGGAAGCTTATTACACCTGAGCCGTTAAGACTGAATGACTGGTCGCACCTTGATATCAGGTGCATTTCGATCCTGCTTTTTGCCTGATTAAAAAAAGCTGTGTGCTCAAAGTTGTTTATATCAATTTCTGAATTAAACTCCCTGTTTATCCTGTTTATGAGGTTCAGGTTAAACTCCGCAGTTACGCCATCACTATCATTATAAGCAGCATTCAGGATTCCTTCATCTTTCACAAGATCGAACCCGATGAGTAATGAATCACCGCTATTCATACTTGCTGAAATTTTCTTAAGGAAATCTTCTGCGTGCGGCAGATCAAAATTCCCGATGCTTGAGCCAAGGAATACAAAAAGCTTAGATTGAGGATAAACCTCCGATACAATTTCAAGCGCCTGTTCGTACTCCCCTATTATTCCGTTCACATATAGTCCTTCAAAATCAATAAGCAATACATTGCCGCTTTGTATCAATATTTCGCTTACATCAATAGGTACATATGTAACGGGTGATATGTTTTTAATAAAAGCGTTTAGTATATACCGTGTTTTAATTGAGCTTCCGCTGCCAAGCTCAATAATTAAGTTCTTGCCATTGTTAGCCAATGCAATTTCTGCGGCATGCGCTTTTAATATGGATGCCTCTGTGCGGGTTACGTAATATTCGGGAGTATCACATATCTTCTCAAACAGCTCGGAGCCTTTATCATCATAGAAATATTTAGGAGAAAGGGTTTTGGGTTTGGCTTTAAGTCCCGCTATAACATCTTCAGCAAATGCGGAGACATTTTCATTTCCGCCGGCATGATACAGGCTGAATCTATCGTTGATATGTTCTTTTTTGTATTCTGCCGGCATGAATTTATATTAGATTAAAAATTACATTTTAAAATTATGCTGCTATAATTTTTTGCAATATAACCAAATATGATTAAAACACAATTATTGATTCCTGCTAATTATCACAAATATGTTTTATTACATCAATTGACCTTCAAATACCTTTACCGCAGAACCCTGCGCAAAAGTTACGTTATATGGCTGCTGCCCGTTCAGGACTCCCCATTTCTTGCCGTAAATTGCTTCAAAATCAAAATTATGCTGAAACTTCACCAATGGGTAAACATTCCAGAACGGATGTTCTACTCTGTATATTAATGGATTTCCATCCTTCGAGGTTCCGAAACCCCACTCATGTTCTTTAAAAAAATGTTCGGTTGAATCAGCCGGCGGCATATAAGGCTGATTTTCTGCTTCTGCGTTAATTTCGTAAAATTTTCCCAAAAGCTTAATTTTGTGATTAAGGAATATCGTTCCGTTTTTCTGAACGTCACTTGACATAGTAATAGCTTTATAATTCTCATTATAAAGAGTATTGGCAATAAGCGGTATTATCGCTTTCGGGACAAACTCCCTTATAAATACAACACCGCGTTTTTCGCTGTTCTTAACGTAAAATCTCAGGTTTATTTCAGGAAAGTTAACATGGAACGGCACCTTGATGCCTTTTATTTTTGTTTCAAGAAAATCGAACGCAACAAGGCTTACAAATGCCCTGCCGTCAATTGTATCGGGTTCAAGTCCCGGGGGAATATGCTCAAGCAATAACTGCGGGTCAACATCATAGGTTATCAGAATAAGATCCTGCCACCTGGCACGTAAAAATAATTTTGGTTCGTTCATGGTTTAATATATTTCAAAGTTAATAATCAGAATCAGGTTCCTTATGAATAGCAACCAGTACGCGGCTTATGAGGTAAGCTGAAATAGCCCCGCTCACAACATCGCTGAACCAGTGCTGGTTATGATAAATTCTGCTTACACATGTAACAACAGCCAGCAGGTAATAAAACGATTTAAGGTAATAGTTTTCGGTTGTTGAAGCAAGTATTGTAGAAAGCGCGAATGAAACCGCAGCATGGCCCGATATGTATGAAAACATATCATTATTTGTCCAGTTCCATCCGTAGAATGCAAAATCACCCTTGTTGGTATATGGACGGAATCTGCCAAAAGCAGATTTGAAGATAAGTGTTATCAATCCCGAAAAAATATATGATTCAAATATCAGCAAACCTGTTTCACGAAGCCTGTATTTTTTGAAGATCAGACCTGCGATATAAAGTCCAAGGAAAAGATAAAGTGTCGGCATTCCGTTGCCATACCACCTTCCGAATTCCATAAGTGAACCTGCAGCATCACCGCTTATTGAAGTTACGAGATCCCTAATCGCGGGATCAAGATAAAAAGCTGAAACAATTGCGAATATCGCCGCAAGCAAGAGCTGCCAGTGCATAAATATACGCCTGAAGGTCATAGGATAAACCTTAACGAACGCATTCCCCAAATGCCGCAAATCACCTTTTAACAACTGCTTCATCTGCAATAATATTAATTATTAAGGGATTTTTGAATGTATTAATAAATCAATTGAAATATTGTTTGTCTTTATGCTTTTAACTTTGCTTTTCTCAGTTAGAGCCAGGTAAAAATGAAAGGGCGAACTCTCATCCACCCTTTTAATTTTTTTGCCTTTTTGAAATCAAGCGAAGCTTGATTGAAATCCGGCTCTGACGGATCACTTTTGCCTTGAAATCATCCCGCCCAGATCAATCCATCAACATTCTGCTGGAAGTCTTTGAGTCTGCACCAGCCCTGCTTGCCATCAGCCGTTTTGAAGTAGAACCAGTCACATGAAAAATCATCATCAGTGCCGTCTTCGTATTTGCATACGGGACTTATATCAGCTTTAATAATTGTAAGTTTTGTTTTAGGAGATAATGTCACAGCAACTTCTGAGTTATCATCCTTTTTTACCAAGAGCTTAAACG
>CAZQYL010000005.1:20880-26516 GCA_964597425.1 uncultured Ignavibacteriales bacterium
GATAATGTCACAGCAACTTCTGAGTTATCATCCTTTTTTACCAAGAGCTTAAACGGACTCTTTACTTCGCACTCCTGGTTAACATCGTAGAATTCTTCTTCTATTTTCGTGATGGTCTTTTTCTTCGAATCGAAATCATAGTTCAGCTTCGCTGTCCAGAATCCCATCCAGGCATGTTCAGTAATTTTGCTGTTGCCGGTAACTTCAATGCCGAAGTTTGAAGGCAGGTGCCCGCAGGGCACTATTTTACCATCAATATATTGATAGAAGTACATATCGTTCTGATCACTATTGCCGTAACCCTTTACAAGTACTTCCTTCAGATTATCATTCCGGTTGATATCAAGTATCTCCACAGCATAATCGTATGAATCCAGGAATTTTTCATTAACAACGGCGTTGTTTATTTTGAGTGTGAACTCAAGCGTACTTTCATTATAGCTGCAGGAGATCTTTTCTTCTTCCCTGTCAAAATTAAGATCAATATTTAAGGTCGTATCTTTGATTTGCCCAAACAGAACCGATGAAAACAAAAACATAAATGATATTAATACTTTCAACTTAGTTATTCCTTTTAAATTAATTTTTATATTTATTTTATATTTGTTATCTGTTATTTGTTATTTGATTTTTCACCAGCGCCCAGCTTGCCAGTGTCATGCCATCATAAATTTCATTTTCGCTTATCATTTTATCAATTTCATCCCCGGTTAGCTCATAAATTATGAATTCCTCGGAATTATCTTTTTTAAACGCCGAACTGGGCTTTAAGTTCCGTGCAATATATACTTTACAAATTTCATTTGTAACCCCGTTATAAGGATTAAACATACCAGCATAAGTCAGCTCACCTGTAAAGCCGGTTTCTTCAATAAGCTCCTTTTCTGCCTGGTTATCGTGATCATTTTCAGATTTTACTCCCCCGCCGGGAAACTCAAGGCTGAAACGGTCGTTTAAATAGCGGTATTGTTTGACAAGTATTATCTTTCCTTCAGCAGTTACGGGTATTATAAATACTGATCCATGGGTGAACGCGTAATGATACTCACCTTCGCTGCCATCCGGCAGTGTATATTTATCAACTTTATAGCTCCACCATCCGTTTTTAAACTTAAGCTCAGTCGAAATTCTGTTCCATTTTTTTAATTCCATATTTTATAAATGGTTATCAATTGGTAAAAATGTATGGTATAATGCAATTGAAAATACCTTTAAATTTTTGTAAATTTGCAGATAATCTATTCAAGAATAAATGGCAAAGTCTAAGTACGTTTCCAACAAGAACGAAACAATACCCCTGTTTAAAAACTCATTCCTGGAGTATTTTTCACATATCCATCCTGTTACACCTGTAGTGGTGTATGTTCCTGTTATCCTGATCTGTGCATACTTTGGCTTTCAAAGAGTACCTGTGATAAACGGAGTACTTGCCTATATAGGAGGCGTTCTTTTATGGACACTAACAGAATATGTTATCCACCGCTGGGCATTTCACTACGACCCTAAGTCATCGCTTGGCAAAAAAGTACATTTTCTTGTGCATGGCATTCACCACGACTATCCCCGTGATGCCACAAGACTTGTGATGCCGCTTCTGGTAAGCGTACCGCTGGCTACATTTTTCTTCTATGTTTTTATGGCATCATTCGGCAATTATTACCTGGTAGTTTTTTCAGGGTTTGTGCTTGGGTATGTAAGTTATGATTCAATTCATTACGCTACTCACCACATAAACTTAAAAGGCAAAATCGGCGGATTTTTAAGGTCATATCACCTGCGCCATCATTACGAAGATGACCACACTGCATATGGTGTATCAACACCACTGTGGGATTACATTTTCCGTACTATCCCAAGCTATATGCTTGATCTGAAAAAGGTACCTGATATTGAGCTTGAGGACGATAAAGATAAAAAAGCTGCGGTTTGATTTTATAAAAGATTTGAAAGGATTTAATAACAATATTAAAGGAGGCTTTTTTAGCCTCTTTTTTTTATTCAGATTTATGTGCTTCACTTTCCTTCAGCTCTTTAAGCTCTATGGTTAAGAAATAGCTAAGCAGAATTCTGATTATCACAATCCCCCCGAGTTCTATCAGTTCTTCCATTTCAGGCTTAAGTATTGTTTCAATTATATCAGCAGCAATCAAAAACTGCAGCCCCAAAAGAATGTAATACCCAAAATCGATCCGTATCCTGCCAAGTCCCCTTAAAGTAAATTTCCCGCTTATCCTGCTGAATTCATTCTTGATGAACATCAATATTGCAAGCAATGCACCATAAAGCATTATTGAAAAACTTACCGCTTCAACAGCCTGCGCTATCATATAGAAAAAATCGTTCATATTCAGTCTATTAGTTTTACAAAGTTAAAGAAAAATCAATTAATTACATATAAACAAAAAAGGGCTGTCAAACAATGCCCGGCCCTTTTAACTACATGAATGAAGCAAAAACATTTTTCACATTCTACTACTTCAGCAAAACCATTTTTTTGATATCGGTGAATCCGCCGGCAGCATTCCCTGCTTCGCGAGCATCTAACCTGCAAAAATATACTCCGCTAGCAAGCAATGATGCATCAAAGCTTACTTCATAATTGCCTGAGTTGTATTCCGAATCAGCAAGTACTGCAACTTCCTTCCCCTGAACATCGTAAACTTTCAGGTTAATATATGCTTTTGTAGGTACACTGAATGTTATTTTTGTTACAGGATTAAATGGATTCGGGTAGTTCTGCATCAAACGGAACTCAGAAGGTAATTCGTTATTCAGGTGTATCAAACCGATAGGCGCACCTGTACAGCCTGCAGATGAGATCATATTCTTCGGTCCTTCTTCAGAGTATATCAAAAGACAGCTATCGCCTGTTTGGTACCTGAACAAAGGCTTTGGAGCAATGACTGAGGAACCGGTATAATAATTCATTTTAAAAACATGATTTAATAACCCGCCGGAATTCATTGATACAAAATGTATACTATCCTCAGGTGCATCTGTAAAAAACGATATGTAATGTGTACTCCCGTTCCGCACACCGATAATTTCAGGGGCATAGTTAGTGTTTACAGTACTGCCCAGTAACGGAGAATCGCTGAATCCGCTTTCAAAATTGCCGAAGTTTGCCGATGAGAACCATTTTACATTCCATAAACCATTATTCAGTTCACGGAAAGTACAAACTACACTTCCGTTATTGTTACCGTTTGATGATAGCTTCGCATGGGTTTTTATGCTGTTCGGATTACTTCCACCGATATTACCTCCCGCACCAATTGAGCTTACTGGCGGGTTGCCCAGAATATCACTTTTGGCAAAGTACAGTTTTGTGCTGTCGGCCACACCGCAGAATGATACTTCAACTGAATCCTCACCGCCATTGTTAAAATATGCAATATCTGTATAAGTCTGCCGTGTAATTGCACCTGAATTTTCGTACCAGTAATATTTAGGAGCCATAAATGAAAAAACAGGATTCACCATGGAATAAGGATTTAATATCCTTGCAAATTTTTGTGAGTTTACTTTACTTCCGCCGCCATCAACCGAATCAAATGAACATGCGATGTAAATATAAGGTGTTCCCGCATACTGGGCATTATCAGAAGTCAGCCTGATATTGTAATAACTTTTTATGGAATCGCTTGCAGGCCATTCAATCATATTAAAAAAGTTACCGTTAAGGCTTGGCACCTGAAGAACAAATGCACCGACTGCCTTCCTGCCGGAAACTCGCTGAAAACCGAATGCCACCCACAAATATTTCTGACCGGAATTATTTTCAATCAATTCCATATCAAGATCATCGGGGGTTATAAAATCACCTGGCCTTATATTACCGGATACATACATATTCCAGCTCACACCGTTGTTAAGAGAATAATAGACTTCCAAAGTATCCGGGCTTAGGCTATCAGCCGAGTAAACCACAATTGACCATAACTTTCCAGCGGTAGAACCGCGCTGCTCAATTGCGGCAGCTATCCCTTTAATTTTTCTGTTCCCGTCTGTATATATTCTGGTATTCCGAATGTCATCTGTAAATCCGCCCATTGAAGGCTGATGAAAAGTAATAAGTGAACCATAATTATTCCCATCCTGCAGACTCCCGGTTTCAGTTTTACCTGTTCCGGTAATTTCTTCAAGCTGCCTGTTCAGTTCAATTATCTTAGTCAGGTTTTCAGCCCTATCCTGCTTTTTCAGGCGCTTCAATTCCTGTTCTATCTCAACCTGATTTTCTGACTTCTTGAATCTAACCGGTGTTTCAAAATTGCCCGTTGTATTCTGGGCGTAAAGGGCTGTTGTTGAAATAAAAAACGAACAAATCATTAAAAAATGTACGTAAAATTTGAATACCATAATAAATTTTCCTCCAATAATTAAATTTTACGAAGGGCAAATAATAAGTTAATATATAAATACTTATGCTTTGATCTAAAAAAATTTAGAATTTACTCGCCAATTAATGTAATTACAAGTTTTCGGCTGCCTCCGTGGTTGCGGTGTTCACATAAGTAGATGCCCTGCCACGTGCCAAGGTTTAATTTGCCGTTTGTAACGGGTATTGAAAGTGATGAACCAAGTATTGAAGTTTTGATGTGAGAGGTCATATCATCAGGTCCTTCGAAAGTATGCTCGTAATGGTCAGCATCTTCGGGTACCATGATGTTGAAGTGGGTTTCCATATCTTTACGTACCGATGGATCGGCGTTTTCGTTGATACTAAGCGAAGCAGAAGTGTGTTTAATGAAGAAATTCGCTATCCCCTGTTTAATTTGCTTAAGCTCGGGAATATGCTGAAGCACTTCATCGGTAATAATATGAAATCCACGCGAGCGGGGCTTTAGAGAAAACTCCTTCTGAAAAACACTCATTCTTTGCCGTTCATTTTAAGTTTTTCTTCCTCTTCAAGTCTTTTAGCTTCTTCAAGCTTCTCTTTCTTCTTTAATTTTTCATCATCGTAAGATGTTTTTATGATGAAGTACATGTAAGCCGCAAACATTAGTGTACCGATCACAGCAAATATGATTATGACTCTATCCATAACAATTAAAAGTGAATTTGTGAAATATTGAAATATATATTAGCGATCTCTGAAACTACTTTTGGCAGAATGATCACCTGTTCATTTCAAAAATATGTACTTAAAACTAATTTTAAACCGCTAAAATTTATGTTACCTTTTCTGCCGGTATTTTGTGAAGATCCTCATCAAAGCATCATATTTCTGTTTATTTGCCATACCTGTAAAAGTATATTCATCATATGCGGGCGAAAGTGCGCCGATTATACCACCTATGAGCGCAAATGGCACAGCCGTCAATGCGCCAAGCCCGAAAGCCTGGTCCACATGGAAAGTGGGGCTGCTATGCAGATCAAAGAATCCGCCAGCGAGGAAACCAAGAACAAATCCAACAGACCCGACGATTCCGGCTATTTTCCATAACTGAGTACCGTTTCTCATTGATACAGATTCAATATCCTTAAGATCTACTTTGTATGTATACTTATTTGTATCGGGCAAAAGTTGCAAAGGAGTTAATGTGAATTTATTAAGACTGTTATCAAACATGTATGTTACAACTTTACCGCTTTCCTGCTGTTTAATTTTCATTTCAGGCAGACCGAATATGCGG
>CAZQYL010000005.1:26616-28817 GCA_964597425.1 uncultured Ignavibacteriales bacterium
GGACCCCACATTTTAGGTTCTTCCTTTGTTATCTTCTTCATCATATCAACAAGCACATAGCTATCCTTACGCTTCTGTTCGTCATCAACTGCGTCTATGAATTTTTTAACACTAATTTTCGTAGCTTTTGTTTTTATCTCCGCCATTATTTAGTAATTAGTGAATTGATGAAATAGAGAAATAGTGAAATGATAAGCTGAATAAATGTTGAAACTAAATTGATCACATTCTAAAATAAGATTAATTAAACAAATTTAAAATTACAAATTGATATTTTTTTGCGACTTTTCATCCTCTAAATACATCTATTTGATATAACCAATAATACAATCTGACATGAAATTAAATTTGTTGATAAAATTCCTCTTTTTTGCAGTTTTTATAAATAATCTTTTTGCCGATGAATACGCCGATAAACTCGATAAGATCGTTAATGAATACAACAATCTCGGAATGTTTTCGGGGAATATGCTTGTGGCTAAGGACGGAAATATTGTATATGAGAAACAATTCGGCTACGCTGACTGGGAGAAAAAAACACCGGTAACCACAGAGACTTTGTTCCGTATAGGTTCACTTAACAAAATGTTCACAAATGGTATGATAATGCAGCTTGAAAAAGAAGGTAAGCTAAGCGTAAACGATAACCTGGGTAAGTTCATTAAACTTTACGGAGATGAACGTGACGATAAAATTACTATAAAGATGCTGCTTGAAATGAAAGCGGGACTTGGAGATTATTTAAACGATCCAGAATATATGCAGAATATAAGGAATGTTAAAACGGTTGATGATTTCCTTGCAATCATTAAAAATGAAAAATTGTTGTTCGAACCGGGTACCGGTCAGGAATATTCAAACTCAGGTTACGTTGTTCTTGGAGGAATAGTTGAAAAAGTTACAGGAAAATCATATTCTGATAACCTGAAAGAAAGATTCATAGAGCCACTTAGTATGACAAAAACACACTACCTTTTAATGGGTGAAACAGTACCAAACATGTCAATTGGTACCAGGATAACATTTGACGGAAGTAAAAAGAATTCCAATTTTCCTGAACAGACATCACCTGCCGGCGGAATGTACTCAACAGCACAGGATCTGCTGAAATTTGACCAGTACTTAAGAAAAACCGGGCTGATCTCGCCGGGTATCCGTGCCGGAGGCACACAGGTATGGAACAGTGTGTTTGCGCAGCTGAAAGATGGATACACCGTGATAATAAATTCCAATTTCGGGCAGGTTGCAGATGAGATAATCATGCGGTTTGAAGACGCCGTAAAGGGAAAAGATTATCCAAAACCCGATATTACCATTGAAATGAAAATGTATGACATTCTGAAAAATGGCGGAATTGAAAAGCTTGAGGGTTCACTGAAACAGATCCTTGAAGCAAATGGTATGCTGTATAATGACAGGCACTTAAACTTCTTCGGGTATGAACTAATGAACGATAATCTGCTTGATGATGCCATTGAAGTTTTTAAACTTAATGCTAAACTATTTCCGGGTGAGCCAAATGTATGGGATTCACTTGCCGAAGCATATATGAATGCCGGCAAAAAAGATCTTGCAATAGCCAACTACAAAAAAGTTCTCGAGCTTGCGCCGAATAATCCGAATGCAAAAAAGATGCTGCAGCAATTACAGAAATAGAGTGTTGTTGAGTTGGTGAGTTGGTGAGTTGGTGAGTTGGTGAGTTGGTGAGTTGGTGAATAATTGAGCAATTTTATTATTGAGTAGCCACGGTCTTTAGACCGTGGACAAATATGTAAAAAAGATTGGGCTTTAGCCCTGAATGCTTTTTGTTTAAAACATATCTTGTCAGTAATAGTTTTATTGATTAAGGGCTAAAGCCCATTTTCTTATTAAACCTAATCCACGACCTAAAGGTCGTGGCAATTATTACAAAAAATCTGATTTTATCCGTTTCATCAGTGTTATCAGTGTTCTATTCCAAAATTGTTGATTTTGCTTGACTTGTTTCTAAGGTGCCAATAATAAAAAATATTATTTCCTCAAATTAGCTTCTATCTTATCAAGTGATGCGGCTATTTTCTTAAGCAGCTCAGTCTGTTCATTCTTTTTTTCTGAATTACCCGTTAAATTCATTTTAACCTTTTCTCTTTGATCAAGTACTGTTGCCCGGAAAACATGCGCATCAACAACGCCAACAAGCTTCATGTGGTTGCCTGAGTGCT
>CAZQYL010000006.1:0-8068 GCA_964597425.1 uncultured Ignavibacteriales bacterium
GGTTTCAGGCTGTTTCAGAATTATCCGAATCCGTTTAATCCTGAAACTGTTATAAGTTTTAATCTTGATAATGCGGGGTATACATCTGTTATACTATACAATATTAACGGCGAGGAAGTAAAAACATATCTGAATAGCTATCTTGGCAAAGGATTTCACTCGATAAAAATAGACGGCTCTGACCTTTCAAGCGGTGTGTATTTCTGCAGACTTGTATCAGCTAATAACAGTGCTGTTGGTAAAATGGTACTAATAAGATAGTCTTAATTGTGGTTAATTAATGTTGTTTAAGGTAAAAACCTGCATTACGCAGGTTTTTTTTATTTCTACATTTAAAATTCGGCCACGAATCAATATATTTGCAGTTCATTCATCTACTAAAAAATCTAAAACATAACCCGAGGAGCAGAAATAAAATGATAGAAACATTAAACAACGAAGTTGAGTCAAAGATCAAAGAAATAATGGAAGGCAACAATGCCATTATGCTTGCAACAACAGGAACAGACTACTCACCATGGATACTGGGCGCATATTACGCCAATAAAGGAATTGAAATTTACCTTTTGGTAGAAAAAGGCGGCAAAAGTTTTGCTAATATTATGCAGAATAAAAATGTTGCCTATTCAATTTCACAAAACGACGCAACTAAAGATTTCCTTCAGGGCAAAGCTGTAATTGAGATTCTGCCTGATGAGGAAGAAGCAAATGTACGGGCTATGCTTGTTGAAAAAATGCAGTGGTATCAGACCTTTGTACCAATGGTTCCAATAAAAATAGTTGCTTCAAAGATATTTGTCACTTCTTTGCAGAATGGATGGTTCCCTGCAAAAGTACTTGAAAATATGAACTGATCTTTCAGTATTTTTTCTATAAACCCCGTCTTTCGACGGGGTTGTTTTGTTAAATTAATTCATTTTCAAATCCATTTTTGCACACTTATTAATTAAACCCTTGATTATTAATATGAATTTAACGAATTTTAAATATCAATAAAAATTATCAAAGCAGAAGATAATAGGATTAAAATACCTTTTCATTTTTGTGTAATTGATTTGATTTCATCCATCAAATAATTTTAGGAAATTGAGTAACACATAGTTCTAATTTCGGGGATTGATTCCCTAAACTAAAATAAACAACAGTTATGAAAACAAGATGTCCTCATTTCTTCAGGAATGCCTCTGCATTCTTTGTTTTGCTTTTAGCTCTTACCGCTAATATTATTGCCCAGCCTCAATACTATAATTATAACACAACCGGCGCAGCAAATTCTTTTCCATGGAATATTGTAGCGGGCAAACAGGTCCAGGTTTTATTTTTACCGGGTGATTTCAACCAGCCAACTCCTGCGCCCAATGGCAACATAACAGCAGTATCGTTCAGGCTTGCAGCAACACTTGGACCTTATACTTATACAAATGTTGTAATTAAGATGGCTCAGGAAACGGGCTTAACTTCATTTGCAGCAAGCCAGTGGTATGCAGGCGCATTGACGACTGTATACACAAGAGCTTCAGTTCAGCTTGGCGGAAACGCAAATGAATGGATGACTATCACACTTGATACACCATTTCCGTATGATAATACCAAGAGTTTGATAGTAGATGTTCAACAGTGTGCCGTTCCGGGAGCAACCGGATTCAGTACAGGAACAACAACTTTAACTGGAAACAGAAGAAATACTTCACTTACTACTTCCGCTTGCCCGTTTGTTTGGGGACAGCAGAGCGGAACAACACCTCATATGGGAGTTAACATTGCTCCTGCATCATTAAACTGCAGTTACACCTGGGCAAACCAGACATCAGGCACAACTGCATTATTGTATTCTATAAAAGCTGTTAACGGGCTGGTAGCATGGACAGCTGGCGCAACAGGAGTTGTTCGCAGAACAACTGACGGCGGTATTACATGGGGCAATGGAAATCCCAATCCTGGTGTAATAACAGGCGATATCTACAACATAGAAGCACTGGATGCAAATACTGCATTTGTAACAACTTCACCGGGTGCAACATTTATCTACAAAACAACCAATGGCGGGACTAACTGGACTCAGGTTTACACTATTGCCGGCGGCTTTATAAATACTATTAAAATGACTTCCGCAACAAACGGCTACGCATTCGGCGACCCTCTGGCAGGCAACTGGCTTATGCTTAAAACCACAGACGGCGGAACTACATGGACAACGCTGGCAACCGTAGCCGGAACAGGTGACGGAAGAAATAACTGCCTTCAGATACTTGGCAACGATATATGGTTTGGTACCGGACAGAATACCGTATGGCACTCAACCAACCTTGGGTTAAACTGGACAAGCGCAACTGTAACAGGAATTACCGGACAGGTCACAGGTATTCAGTTCAACACAGCTTCTGTAGGTATAGTTGGCGGCGCAACAATGTCCAAAACAACCGATGGCGGAGCTACCTGGGCATTACTTCCTGCTTCAGGAACTGGTACAATTTCCGGTATCGAAGGTTCAGGAAATGACTATTGGTATGTAAGAGGAACAACTATATACAGAAGTACTGACTTAGGCACCACATGGACACTTTCTCACACACATACAGCTGCACAGAATGATATATCACTTGCACCGGATGGAGCAGGTTGTATGACAGGCTGGTCATGCGGAGCAACAGGTACAATTGCTAAAATGACAGGCGTTCCGGTTGCAGTTAATGATCCGACATCAAACATACCTACTGCTTATAAACTTGAGCAGAATTATCCTAATCCGTTTAACCCGACAACAAATATTACTTTTGCTCTTCCAATAGCAGGTAATGTTGAATTAAAGGTTTATGATATATTAGGTAAAGAAGTAGCATCAATAGTAAGTGGCAATTTGAATGCAGGTACACATATAGTTCCGTTTGACGCATCAGCACTTGCAAGCGGTATTTATATATACAAAATAAATACAGGTTCATTTACGGACAGCAAAAAGATGGTTCTTATAAAATAAGAGCACTATAGTTTTAACTTTCAAACCCCGCTATAAGCGGGGTTTTTTATTACTAACGCTTTCAGTATACTCTTACTATCATTTAAACCCTTGATTATTTAATCTGAATTTGCGAATTTGTAATACACAAGCTTAAATTATCATAGCAGAAGTATTGGAAGATTAAGGCTTATATGCCGTTGTAATTCATCCATCAACCATAGTTTTTTAGGAAATTGAGCAACACATAGTTCTAATTTCGGGGGATTTTTCCCTAAACTAAATATAAACAACAGCTATGAAAACAAGATGTCCTCATTTCTTCAGGAATGCATCTGCATTCTTTGTTTTGCTTCTGGCTCTTACCGCCAATCTATTTGCTCAGCCGCAATACTACAATTTTACCGGTGGAACGAACAACAATGCTTTCCCTTTCAATACATTGCCTGCATCCGGTAAAACAACTCAGACTCTTTATCTCCCCGGAGCTTTCACAACACCAACACCAGCCCCGGGCGGAAATATTACCAAATTCTATGTTCAGTCGGTTTCAACGGTTAGTGTAACATTTACCCAGTTGACAATTAAGATGGGACAGACTACCGATACCGATCTGCCGACAGCAGCATGGTATACCGGTACAATGACTACAGTTTTTGACCAGAGTAATTATTCAATGAGTCCGACAGCTGATCAGTTCATTGGGATTACTTTAAGTACTCCATTCAACTATGATCCTACAAAGAGCCTAGTTGTTGAAATAACACAATGCGGCTACTCAGGAACAGGTTTTGGCGTACGCAACACATCATTATCAGGCGTTAAAAGAAATGCCGGTCCGTTAACCGCAACTAATTGCCCGCATCCATACGGCAATCAGAGTGCAATTGTAACACATACCGGTGTTGATATTGCTCCTGCATCATTAAACTGCAGTTACACCTGGGCAAACCAGACATCAGGCACAACTGCATTATTGTATTCTATAAAAGCTGTTAACGGGCTGGTAGCATGGACAGCTGGCGCAACAGGAGTTGTTCGCAGAACAACTGACGGCGGTATTACATGGGGCAATGGAAATCCCAATCCTGGTGTAATAACAGGCGATATCTACAACATAGAAGCACTGGATGCAAATACTGCATTTGTAACAACTTCACCGGGTGCAACATTTATCTACAAAACAACCAATGGCGGGACTAACTGGACTCAGGTTTACACTATTGCCGGCGGCTTTATAAATACTATTAAAATGACTTCCGCAACAAACGGCTACGCATTCGGCGACCCTCTGGCAGGCAACTGGCTTATGCTTAAAACCACAGACGGCGGAACTACATGGACAACGCTGGCAACCGTAGCCGGAACAGGTGACGGAAGAAATAACTGCCTTCAGATACTTGGCAACGATATATGGTTTGGTACCGGACAGAATACCGTATGGCACTCAACCAACCTTGGGTTAAACTGGACAAGCGCAACTGTAACAGGAATTACCGGACAGGTCACAGGTATTCAGTTCAACACAGCTTCTGTAGGTATAGTTGGCGGCGCAACAATGTCCAAAACAACCGATGGCGGAGCTACCTGGGCATTACTTCCTGCTTCAGGAACTGGTACAATTTCCGGTATCGAAGGTTCAGGAAATGACTATTGGTATGTAAGAGGAACAACTATATACAGAAGTACTGACTTAGGCACCACATGGACACTTTCTCACACACATACAGCTGCACAGAATGATATATCACTTGCACCGGATGGAGCAGGTTGTATGACAGGCTGGTCATGCGGAGCAACAGGTACAATTGCTAAAATGACAGGCGTTCCGGTTGCAGTTAATGATCCGACATCAAACATACCTACTGCTTATAAACTTGAGCAGAATTATCCTAATCCGTTTAACCCGACAACAAATATTACTTTTGCTCTTCCAATAGCAGGTAATGTTGAATTAAAGGTTTATGATATATTAGGTAAAGAAGTAGCATCAATAGTAAGTGGCAATTTGAATGCAGGTACACATATAGTTCCGTTTGACGCATCAGCACTTGCAAGCGGTATTTATATATACAAAATAAATACAGGTTCATTTACGGACAGCAAAAAGATGGTTCTTATAAAATAAGAGCACTATAGTTTTAACTTTCAAACCCCGCTATAAGCGGGGTTTTTTATTACTAACGCTTTCAGTATACTCTTACTATCATTTAAACCCTTGATTATTTAATCTGAATTTGCGAATTTGTAATACACAAGCTTAAATTATCATAGCAGAAGTATTGGAAGATTAAGGCTTATATGCCGTTGTAATTCATCCATCAACCATAGTTTTTTAGGAAATTGAGCAACACATAGTTCTAATTTCGGGGGATTTTTCCCTAAACTAAATATAAACAACAGCTATGAAAACAAGATGTCCTCATTTCTTCAGGAATGCATCTGCATTCTTTGTTTTGCTTCTGGCTCTTACCGCCAATCTATTTGCTCAGCCGCAATACTACAATTTTACCGGTGGAACGAACAACAATGCTTTCCCTTTCAATACATTGCCTGCATCCGGTAAAACAACTCAGACTCTTTATCTCCCCGGAGCTTTCACAACACCAACACCAGCCCCGGGCGGAAATATTACCAAATTCTATGTTCAGTCGGTTTCAACGGTTAGTGTAACATTTACCCAGTTGACAATTAAGATGGGACAGACTACCGATACCGATCTGCCGACAGCAGCATGGTATACCGGTACAATGACTACAGTTTTTGACCAGAGTAATTATTCAATGAGTCCGACAGCTGATCAGTTCATTGGGATTACTTTAAGTACTCCATTCAACTATGATCCTACAAAGAGCCTAGTTGTTGAAATAACACAATGCGGCTACTCAGGAACAGGTTTTGGCGTACGCAACACATCATTATCAGGCGTTAAAAGAAATGCCGGTCCGTTAACCGCAACTAATTGCCCGCATCCATACGGCAATCAGAGTGCAATTGTAACACATACCGGTGTTGATATTGCTCCGCCATCAGTACCATGCAGTTACAGCTGGGCAACAAATACATCAGGAGTAACAGCCCTGCTGCAGGCAGTTTCAGCACCATCCAGCACTGTTTGCTGGGTCGCAGGAGCTACAGCAATAGTCAGAAGAACTACTGACGGAGGAACCACATGGACAAATGCAAATCCGAATCCCGGAGTAATAAACGGTGATGTATACAACATTTGGGCTATTGATGCAAATATTGCATTGCTGACAACCTCACCCGGTGCTACATTTATCTATAAAACCACCAACGGTGGAACAAACTGGACCCAGGTATTTACACAGGCGGGCGGATTCATTGATGCTATCGTAATGTCCAATGCAACTTTAGGTTATGCTTATGGAGATCCGGTTAGCTCAAGATGGTCGTTATGGAAAACAACTGATGCGGGATCCACATGGGATTCTACAGGAATGTTTTTACCCGTAACAGGTTCTGAAGCCGGATGGAACAATGCTATGTGCGTTATAGGCACTAACATATGGTTTGGAACAAATAACACCAAAGTTTACCGTTCAACAAATGGCGGCGCTACCGGTTCATGGACTGCCGGTGTTACAACAGGTAACGTAAGTACATACGGCGTTTGGTTCACAAGTGCTACCAATGGTTTATGCGTTGGAACAATTGCTCAGAAAACCACCGATGGCGGCGCTACATGGGTTAGCGCAGGAACTCCCGGCGGAACAGGCAATATGACATCAGTTGGAGGAAATGGAAATTACTACTGGCTTTCAAGGGGTACTAATATTTACGGTACTTCAGATTTTGGTGCAACATGGACTGCAGGTGGTTATACAGGAACACAGGCATTATGGGGAACAAGCATTACAACCGGCTCACCATGCCTCACAGGCTGGTCAGTTGGTGCAACAGGAACAATTGTTAAATTAAACGGAGTTCCTGTAGCAATTAACGATCCAACTTCGAGCATTCCGACTGCTTACAAACTTGAGCAGAACTATCCTAACCCGTTCAACCCGACAACCAATATTACTTTTGCAATGCCACTGGCCGGTAATGTTGAATTGAAGGTCTATGATCTGTTAGGTAAAGAAGTTGCTACACTTGTAACCGGCAATCTAAATGCTGGAACACATGTTGTTCCGTTTGATGCTTCTGCACTTGCAAGCGGCGTATACATTTACAAAATTACTTCAGGTTCATTTATAGACAGTAAAAAAATGGTTCTTATTAAATAAGAGCAATTCAGTTAAAACTTTCAAACCCCGCCAAAAGCGGGGTTTTTTTATTATATTATAAACAATAATTTAGTTATTTTTGTAGAATGAAATCCAGATATCTATTCATAGTACTGAATATAGCTTTCGTGCTAAGTACAGCATTCAGTGATACCACGAAAATTTTGTTTATTGGTAACAGCTATACTTATGTAAATGATCTTCCCAACCTGTTTAAACAATTATCTCAAAGCGCAGGCAAAAATGTTATAACAGATATGAGCGCACCGGGCGGTTACACACTGGATCAGCATTACACTACACAGACTACATTAGATAAGATAAACTCCCAAAGCTGGAATTACGTTGTATTGCAGGAACAAAGCCAATACCCCACAATTGAATATTACAGGATTCACTTCACAAATATATATGCTGTAAGGCTTGATAGTGTTATAAAAGCTAACAGTTCGCAGACAATGTTTTATATGACCTGGGGCAGGAAGTATGGCGGACAGCAGTGTATTGGTAATTATTGCAGTCCGGTTTTTACAGATTATTTCCATATGCAGGATTCGCTCGCATCAGCGTATACAGAGATCTCATCACAACTTGGGGCAGCACTGGCACCTGTAGGGTTAGCATGGCGTAGAGCAAGGCAGCTTGACAGCACTATTGCACTTTGGGATGCAGATCTATCACACCCGACTCTGAAAGGCAGTTACCTTGCGGCCTGCGTATTTTATGCAAAGATATTTCAGAATTCCCCTGTTGGATTAAGCTACACATCCGGATTGCCGGTTAACGAAGCACTATGGCTGCAGCAGGTTGCAGCAGAAGTTGCACTTGGTTTGATCTCAGTAAACCAGGAAGTTCCGCAGGA
>CAZQYL010000006.1:8168-25896 GCA_964597425.1 uncultured Ignavibacteriales bacterium
TTGCAGCAGAAGTTGCACTTGGTTTGATCTCAGTAAACCAGGAAGTTCCGCAGGAATTCAAATTGTACCAGAACTATCCTAACCCGTTTAACCCGGTAACGAATATCATGTTTGCAGTTCCGTTTACAGGTAATGTTGAACTTAGAATTTATGATATTACAGGTAAGGAAACAGCAATGCCGGTTAATGCTCACCTTTCAGCAGGAACATATTCGGTATCATTTGATGCATCCGCTTTGTCAAGCGGTATTTACATCTATAAATTAACTTCAGGTTCATTTGCAGTCAGTAAAAAAATGATACTCATCAGGTAATGCCCGGAAAAATCCGGGTAAATTCCTTTATGAAGAAACCTTAACTTCCACTCAAATCTTAAATTTTATGCTGACACAAGTTCCGTCCTGTGGATCGATCTTCAGTGTACCTTCCAGCTGATCACTCAGCATTTTTACAAGTTTTAATCCAAGGCTCTTTGCCGTATCTATGCTGTAATTTACGGGAATTCCAACACCTTCATCTTTAACATAAATTGTTGCTGTTCCGCTATCAATACTGAAGCCTGCATTAATTGTACCTTTGCCGTTAAACGGGTAAGCATACTTTAGGGAATTGGTAATCAATTCATTAAAAATAAGACCTATCAAAACGGATCTTTTGAGATCGATGTACGAACCTTCTTTGATGCTTGTTACAAGGACAATATCATCATTGATGTTATACGTTTTAACAAGCGAGTCAATCAGGTTAGCAAGATAGACATTAAGGTCTATCCTTGATATATCATCTGTGCTGTATAGCTGTTCATAGATAGCAGAAAGTGAGTTTATCCTGGTAATTGAATCCTGGAAAATGTTCCTGGAATTCTCATCATCCAGGTTTCCCATTTCAAGATGAAGTAAACTTGAAATTACCGCCAGATTATTTTTTACTCTGTGCTGAAGTTCTTTCAGAAGAATCTCTTTTTCCTGCAGTGATCTCATGATCTTTACTTCAGCTTCCTTTTTATCCGTGATATCAAATACAGTTGAAAGTATAAATTTTTCTCCTTCAATTTCAAACTTATCCATAAAGAAAGCACCTTTGGCAACTTTCCCGCCGGGCATCGTATAGTCCATTTCCTGATATGTAACTCTTTCATTGTTCATAATGGTCTCAACCAATCTCTCCCTTTGTTCAGGAGAAAACTCAAGAGTATCAATAGTAGTTTTCCCTATCAGCTCTTCCCTTTTCTTTCCTGAAAGTTCAAGGAGAGTTTTATTAACATCTATATACTCGCCGGTATCTGCTTTTGTTATTGCAATTCCAACTGGGCTTGAATGGAAAATCTTTGAAAATTTCTCTTCACTTTCTCTAAGCTTAATTTCATCAAGTTTTCTTTCAGTGTTATCCATTACAATACCAAGCATATATTTCTCACCGTTCAGTTCAACTATTTCCAGTGAGAATATAACATGGGCATAAGTACCGTCTTTCCGCGGGAACCGGTGTTCAATACTTTCTACCCTGCCATCGTTTTTCAGCTGCTCCATAAACCGCTCGCGTGTTTCCACATCATATACTTTCAGCTCTATAGTAGTATGCCCTATTACTTCTTCGCGGGTATACCCTCCTATCTTCAGCAGCGCGTCATTTACATCTATGTACATCCCATCAGATATCCTGGTTAAACTTATTCCAACAGGGCTATTCCTGAAGATCTTTGAAAACCTTTCTTCGCTTTCTTTGATCTTCTGTAAAATTGCTTTTCTTTTTGTAATATCCCTGCATACACAGAAGATCAGCCTCTTACCATTTACAGAAGCTTTGTTAATACATATTTCTACATCAAAATTCGAGCCGTCTTTCCTGGTATGAACAGTCTCGCAGTTAAAAGTACCCGCAAGATCAAGTTCAAGCAGTGTTTTCAGTTCTTCACCGCTGAAGTAGCGATCCCAGTCACTAACAGATGTTTCTTTAATTTCTTCACAGGTATACCCAAGCATTTCAGCGAATTTCTTATTTGCCTCAAATACTTTCCCTTTATCATCGAGGATAACAATTCCATCACCTGATTCATCAATTAGTATTTTTCTTCTTATATGGTCTTCAGCGATTTGTCTTTCCAGTTCCAGCTTTTCGGTAATATCCCTTGTGACTACAATAAGTCCCTGTGGATTACCAAAGCAATCGGTGTACCTGCTTGCGCTCACTTCGGCTATGAACATTGTTCCGTCTTTCTTCTGCAAAGTGAAGGTATTTATTTGAAAATTCCCGGTTGTCAGCACTTTCTGAAATTCTTCAGAGGTGGCTTTTCTGCATTTTTCAGCTACCCAGCTGAATACACTTGTTCCTTCCAGTCTCTCATCCGGATCATGCCCGAAAAGTTCAAGCGCTCTTCGTGAAGCAAAAACCAGGTTTCCATACTGATCGGTAACAGTAACAGAGTCAGGGGAAGAATCAATTAAAGTATGATAAAGCTCGCGGCTTCCTGCAAGCTCTTTTTCAGCTTCGTCTTTTTGAAGGGCACCCCCAATAATATTGGCTGCTGTTTTCAGCACCTGTATCTCAAAGTCTTCCCATTTCCTCAAATGTTTGCATTCATCAAACCCGATCATACCCCAGAAAATATTTTTGACATAAATTGAAATGAATAAATAAGATTTAAGGTCCTGAACTTTCATCAGGTACTTTTCAAATTCATTATCCATTTCATCTATATTTCCCGGCAGGAAGCCCTTTTCAATAAATGAATTTACTTTTGACATATAAGGAGAGTTCTTATCAATAACAAAATTCTCCACATCAAGTACTTCTGAAGAACTGAATACGCCGTCATCGCACCATTCATTAATCTGACGGAATGATATCATCTCATTTGATTCGAAAGTTTTTCTGAAGATATAAGCCCTGCTTACACTAAATGCCTTGCCAAGCCCCGCAAGAATATGATTTATACTTTCATCATTAACCCCTGAATTAAATATTAATTCTGCAAATTCAGTTATCTTAGCCAGAACATTTTCTCTGACAAGCAGGGCATCTTCCTTTTTCTTTTCATCGGTAATATCCCTTATTATACTCAGTACTTCTTTATCGGATACCGGTGCAATCCTGTCTTCGAAATATCTCAACTCACCCCTAATAGGAAGAGAATATTCAATTCTTTCCGTTGCATTATTCTCGATTGCTGATTCTATTTTCCTGGATGCAAGTTCTGCAAAGTCCTTCTCGAAGATATCATCTAAATGCTTACCCATAAAATTCTCAACGGGCACATATAGGTCATCATCTGTGCGGCTGTAGTAATCTTTAAATACTCCTTTATCATTAAGAACAAACATAAGGTCAGGGACCGAATGAATTATTGCCCTTATCCTTTCCTCGCTTTGCTTCAAAGCACTTTCAACTTTAAATTTCTCTGTTGCATCTCTGAAATTCCATACTCTTCCTGCAATTTCATCATTTATGATTTGCGGAATTGAGTACCTTTCAAATATTCTGCCATCCTTAAAGTAGATCGTATCAAGACTAACTTCCCGTGGATGTAAATAAAGCCATTTAACATGTTCCAGGAATTCTTCAGGTGATAACAGCTGATCCAGTACAAAATCAATTACTTCGTTATCGTTTCCTTGAAGCATAAGATATTCAGGGATATTCCACATTTCTGTGAACCGTTTGTTGTAATTTGATATACTTCCTTTAAGGTCAATTACAAGTATTCCATCCGCGGTGGATTCAAGCGTAGCCTTTAATATAGATATATGTTTAAGATTCTCTTCTTCAGTAGCTTTGCTGTTTGTTATATCAAGGGTAATGCCTATTGCCTTAGACGGCTTGCCTGCTGCATCCTGTTCTATATCAGCCTGTACAAGGAACCACTTTGTAGATCCATTAATAACTAATCTGACTTTGAACAAAACGGGTTTTCCGTCAAGAATCTTCTGTATTTCCTCTTCGTGAAATTTAATATCATCAGGGTGTGTTTTATCAATAAAAAATTCAAATCCATTTACTGATTTGTTTTCTATACCGCTGAGACTGCCTTTGTTGCTGAGTTGAAGATGTTTCTTATTAAAATCATATATCCAGCTTTCAAGCATTGCGGTTTTATGAGTAGAATCAAGTATCTTTCTGCTTTCTTTAAGAGCTTCGAGGTTAAGCCTTTGTTCCGTAATGTCGTTCACAACAGTCAGTACACAGCTATTGCCGTTGAGTTGAATAAACTCGCATGATATTACAATATTCCTGTTACCTGTAACTTTGCTTTCATACAGGATCTCCCTGTTTGATAACTTTCCGGTGGTTTGCAGTTCCTGTGAAATCTCCTCGGCATTTTCATCTGACCAGAGTCCAAGCTCCCAGGGATCTTTACCAACAAGATCTGAACGATCAATTCCGGTTATTGTTTCAAATGCGCTGTTTGCATCAATAAATCTACCGTTCTCTGCATCATTAATACATATTCCCGCAGGACTTGCATGAAACACTGTGGAAAATTTAACTTCACTGGTTTTAAGTTCAGCTTCAGCCAGTTCGCGCTGTTTAATATCTCTTAGTAATTTTCTGTTTGCATCAAAAAGCTCTAAAGCCATGTTTATTGATTCAAGCAGAACAAACTCTCCGGAATTTTTTATAACATAACCGTACCTTGTTATAGATTTAATTCTATCAACAACTGCCTGCTCTGAGTGAGACGTCAGAAATACGATAGGCAAAGATCTGATCTTGAGTACTTTTTCAGCTGCTTCCGCGCCATCCATTCCTTTTCCGAGATTAATATCCATCAATACGATATCAATTGTTGCTGAATCTCTAACGGCATCAATGGCCTTTTCGCCCTTATGGACCGTAATAACATTAAATCCGTTCTTTTGAAGTATTTTAGAAGTGGAAAGGGAAATAATCGCTTCATCTTCGACCAATAAAATGGTCTTCTTTTCATTTATCTGCATATATTTATCTGTTATTCGTTTAAAGAATAAAGTATATGCTCCGCCGGATGGATGATGTTTATTATTAATTGATCAAGGGATAACAACCTTAAATAATTGTTTCGTAGTAATATATATTTTAAATTATTGCTTTACAATTCCAAAAAGCAAACTGAACTAATTTAATTTAATTTTGTTACATTTCTTATAGCCCTAATCATGTATTTACATTTATAGTATGTATTTGTGCAATACATACATTTTTAACACCTTATGAGTTTTATATTTTTTATGATTTAAATCATTTTACTTGATATCACTATATATTATGTTTGTATATGATTTTTATCCTTATTTCATCCGGAATTGATGTTTTTTAGTCAAAATTAAGCATTTTTAAAAGAGAATAAATACACTATATTAAATAAAACCAAAATACAATAATAACCAGGGCATTATGTACAAATCAATAGTAAGTCTTTTTTCATTAGCATTAATAGCTGTAATATTTTCAGCATGCACCAAGGAAATACCTAAAGAACTGCTGAACAATCAGAAACCGCAGCAAAACCAACAGCAGCAGCAGGTAGATAAAAACCAGATGCCTGATGATTCGATCCACCGCAACCTGAGCAAAACGAACACGGATAACTCAAAAGATACTGAAGGCGATACAAAAGCGCAGGATATGATGAAAGCCGCCGATGACGCTGAAGCAAAGTATATTAAATCAAAATCAGATGCGGACAAGAAAGAATATATCACAAAACAGATGGGTGCAGCAAATTACCTGATGTTTGAAGCTAATCTTTCACCGAAAAAGAAATACAAACCTGCTTTACAGAGATATAATAAGGTTCTTGAAATTGACCCCAAAAACGCTGAGGCAATGGAAAACAAGAAGCAGATAGAAGATATTTACCAGTCAATGGGAATGCCGATTCCGAACTAAACAATTATCATAATGGACGGTCTATACAATTTTTTAAATAATCACCAGTTTTACGGATTACTTGCTATCATACTTATTATTTGGGCAGGTATTTTCTTATACCTCAAAAACATTAGCAGCAAAGTAACAAAACTGCAGAAAGATAATTCATAATTATCAGATTTTTTAAATGACTCAAAATAAAAAATAGCTCAATGGGACCATATTTAATTTACGGTGCATTTGCAGGAGCCTTATTATCATCAATACTATACTTCCTTTCATCAGGAGGCACTGCAAAATACGTTAAACAGGCAAGAATGCTTTTTCACGTTTCTGCTATATTAACAATTTCTTCAACTGCGTTCCTGTTATATCTTATTATGACGCACCAGTTCCAGTATACATATGTCTGGAATTATTCTTCAAGGGACCTGCCCTGGAACTTACTGATAGCAACATTCTACGCCGGACAGGAAGGAAGCTTCCATTTATGGGCATTCCTGATGGCACTTCTCGGTGTCTTCCTGCTCCCCTATCTGGCGAACAGGGATTCCGAAAAACTACCAGGTAATTTACCGAATGATAAGTACGAACCGCTTGTAATGGGAACATTTACATTACTTTCGGCTTTCCTGCTCTTCATAATGATAATAAAATCACCATACATGTTTGTATGGCAGTCTTTCCCCGCTGATGTTCAGTTAGGTTTTATTCCTGAAGACGGCCGCGGACTCAATCCGTTACTGCAGAATTTCTGGATGTCTATACATCCTCCCATCTTATTCACGGGCTTTACTTCACTTTCAATTCCGTTCAGCTTTGCAATTGCAGCCCTTATCAAGAACAGGTATGATAAATGGATGAAGCTTGCGCTGCCATGGACGCTTTTTGGCGGAATGATATTAGGACTCGGCATAATGCTTGGCGGTTACTGGGCTTACGGCGTTTTAGGCTGGGGCGGTTACTGGGCATGGGATCCGGTTGAGAACTCATCATTTGTTCCATGGTTATTGATAATAGGCGCAATTCATACAATGGTCGCCGAAGAGAAAGTCGGTAAATATAAAAGAACAAGTTTAATACTCTGCGTACTGGCATACGGGATGGTATTGTACTCCACATTTTTAACACGAAGCGGTGTTTTGGGTGATGCTTCTGTTCACTCATTCGTTGACCCGGGTCAGGAAGTTTATCTATTCCTTGTTGTTTTCCTTGCCATTTTTGCAGGCGGCGGACTTGCACTTATTGCTTTCAGGTTTAAAAGTTTAAGAACAGAAAAAGCTGAAGGACAGGTCAACCTCCTTTCAAGAGAATCTGCGTTGTTCGTTGGCGCAATTACAATTTGCGCAACTGCTCTTGTAATAGCAGTTGGCACAAGCTGGCCGATTATCAGCAAAGGCACTGTTGAACCTGATTTCTACAACAGAATGAACTTACCACTGGCAATTTTAATTGCCTCTATAAACGGCATCAGTATTTTACTCAGGTGGAAACACTCTGACGAGAAGTCGTTCTTCAAAAGTTTATATTTACCGCTTGGATTCACAGCCGCAATTACTATCGTACTGGTTATAATGGGCGTCAGAGATTTCTTAATGGCTCTTCTTGCAGCGGCATCATTCTTCGCGGTCTTTATTAACGGAGAAATCGCTTTCACTATTTTCAGGAAGAACAAATCAAAAGCCGGTGCATATATTGCCCACATGGGTGTAATGCTTTTATTCCTTGGCGTAATTGGTTCTGCAAGATATTCTGAAGAAGAGAATGTATCACTGCCTCTGGGCGAACCTAAAGAAGTTCTTGGCGGCTACATGCTTACATACAAAGGCGCTACGGAAATTCCGGGTGACCACGAAAAATACCATTTCAACGTAATAGTACAAAAGGATGACAGGGCATTCCTTCTGCAGCCTGTTATGTACTACAGCGAATATTCAGAGGGTATTATGAAGAACCCTGATATTGCAAACCTGGTAACAAAGGATTTGTATCTTTCACCAATGGCTCTTGAGGAGCCCGGTCAGTTCACTCCAAATGACATTCATTCATTTAACAAAGGTGAAGAAAAAGATATCAATGGAATGAAGGTCAAATTCATTGATTTTGACCGTTCCAAATTCAACCGAGATGAAATGGAAGCCGGCAAAACCAATATTATGGGTGCGGAGCTTGAAGTAACTATTGACGGTAAAACCGAAAAAGTTATAGCTGAACAGGAAATGTCACAAAACGGTTCAAGCCCGATACCTGTTAAGCCGCTTGGCAATGACAAATTCACTTTCTACTTAACCAAACTGAGTGTAGCGGGTGAATCGACAGTAGATATAGCCATTATTGATGATAACAAAATGCAGCAGGAGCAAGGCGCTCCGGAAACACTTGTGCTTACAGCAAGCGTTAAACCTTTCATTAACCTGGTTTGGGGCGGCACTATAGTAATGGTAATCGGATTCTATTTTGCGCTTATTGCACGTCACCGCAGAATAAAATCGGAGACCCGCAAATCAGAGCATTTGAGCTCAAATGGCAATGGTCACTCCAACGGCAATGGCAACAATAAATCTCACCACAACAAGAAGCATAAACACGCTGAAGAAGAAGAGGTATGATTTAGTTTATAGCTGATTGTTAAGGTTCAGTAACTGATATTTAAAAAAGAGACAACTTTAGAAAGTTGCCTCTTTTTTTATGTCACTTATTAAACTTTCGGAACGCGAAGATGTGCTGTTTTATGTATTCCTTAGGGAAATCAAGATTACTAAATCCGTATTTATTTGCTTTAACGTTCTTTGGAAAATATGCAGTGCCGAAGAGCCAATCCCATACAGCAAGCTTGGTGGAAAAATTTTTATTATGCGCTTCTTTGCTGTCGTCACTATGGTGCCAGCGGTGCATTTCGGGTCCGTTGAAGATAAACTGCAATATGCCGGAACGCACATTGATATTGGAATGAATGTACATTCCCCACACGGCGCTGATAGTACCCTTGTATATTGCCACCTCCGGTGCCGCGCCCAGCAGAATTATTGGCGCAAATTCAATTGTCTGATTGATAAGAATTTCAACAGAGTGTGATCTGACCCCAGAGAGCCAGTCAACATCCTTTGTTGAATGGTGGGCTTCATGTACACGCCAAAGATATTTGTTCCTGTGCTGCAGCCGGTGAAACCAGTAAATATAGATATCATGTGTCACGACAAAAAAAACTACCTGCAACCATACGGGCCACCCGTTAAGCAGCCTGTATGCCGATATTTTTGCTGAGCTATCAATGAACTGTATGAAATATGAAATGAACAGACCAAGCAGGAAGCTTTGAACAAAATTGTAAAGAACAAAATCATTAAAGAACCCATCTCTAAAGAATTTTTGACCTTTATTATACGGCAAAAATCTTTCAAGCAAAACAAGCACCAGAGCTGATGCAGTGATTATACCGAAATTCAGCAGCCTAATATCTTCTAAACTCATAAAACTCTTTCGGCAGTACTATGCCGCAATTTCAACCTGCTTGCTTTTGATCTTTCGAAGCTTGCTAAGTGAATTCATTTCACTTTCATACACCTTTTTAATTCCATCACCCAGTGACCTTTCAATATCCCTTACATCATGCACAAGCCTGTAGAGTCCCATAATCTCAACAGATGCAGCCTGGTCAGTACCCCACATTGCTCTATCCAGTGTGATATGCCTTTCTATGAAACTGGCACCCAAAGCAGCTGCCGCATAAGTTGTGGCAAGTCCCGTTTCATGTCCGGAGTAACCAACGGGAATCTGAGGGTATTTTTGCTTCAGGGTATTTATCATCTTCAGGTTAAGTTCTTTCGGTTTACAGGGATAAGTTGATGTCGCATGAGCTATCATAAGATTTTCTTTATCTAATAAGTTGACAGCTTCATCAATTTCTTCCATTGTTGACATACCTGTTGATATCATTACCGGCTTACCGGTTTCTTTTATCTTTTTCAGAAGTTCAGCATCAGTGATACATGCAGATGCGATTTTATAAAGCGGAGTATCGAACTGTTCAATGAACTCAACAGAAGGAATATCCCAGCAGGAAGCAAACCAATCAATGCCTTTTTGCCTGCAGTACTGGTCAATTTCGAAGTACTGCTTCATAGTAAATTCTGTTTTTCTTTTATAGTCAATGTAGGTCATTCTGCCCCATGGTGTATCTCTTTCAATGAGCCACTGGTCTGTGGGGACACAAATTTCAGGTGTTCTTTTCTGGAATTTCACCGCATCAGCACCCGCAAAAATTGCGCCATCGATCATCTTCCTGGCTACATCTATTGAACCGTTGTGGTTTATGCCTATTTCAGCAATGATGTACACTGGATGATCTTCGCCAATGAATCTCTCACCAATTTTCACTGCAGGTTTCAGTTTTTCCATTTGTTTATTATTTAGTTTTATACTTTTAGAGTGTATTAGAATTTTAAAAAAAGTTTAGAATGAATGACAAGTTCAGCAAAATCCCTGAATGCTCCGTTCCCTCCCCTGCTTTCGGTTATGTGATCAACTATCATTTTAATCTGTATCACTGCATCAGAAGGGCATCCGGTCAACCCGGCGTATTTGATTACATCCAGATCATTGGTATCATCACCGATGTATGCAATGTTTTCCGGCTTCAAATCCCTTCTTGCCGCAATTTCAAGCATTCTATCCAGTTTATTTTTCACTCCCAAGTGCAGTTCATTTATTTTTAACTTCTCCGCCCTCGTTCTTACAGATCCTGAATTTTCACCTGTAATTATTCCTGTTTCAACCCCTGATAGTTCTCTTAATCGTTCAACGCCCATCCCGTCACGGATCGAGAACCGCTTCATTTCTTCACCACGCTCTGAATAATAGACCCCGGTATCAGTTAACACTCCATCACTATCAGTAAAAAGGAGTTTTATTTTGGCTGCTTTTTCTATCAATTCAGGTTTAATGTTCTTGTATCCTAACAAATTGTCCATCCCCCATCAACTATTAAATTTGCGCCTGTAACATACTCTGAAGCATCACTTGCCAGGTAAATTAATGCTCCTTTGTAATCATCAGCTTTTGCCATTCTTCCAAGCGGCGTTCTTGAAGAGTATTTTTGTATAAAATATTCTTCCTGACCGTTTTCAACTCCTCCGGGTGAAAGAGTATTTACCCTGATGCCGGATTTTCCCCAATATGAAGCGAGATATTTGGTAAATGCAATAACTGCGCCCTTAGTCACCGAATAAACCGGTGACTTAAAAAATGGCTGAGAGCCGTCAGGCCTGGTATATAAGCTTTGGTCAGGGGCAACTACACCGTATGTTGATGAAATGTTAATTATACTCCCTTGCATTCTTTCAAGCATTAGTTTACCCAATATCTGTGAGCAAAGGAACATTCCGGTTAAGTTTACCTTAATTGATTTATCCCACATTTCAACCGGATAATTTTCAAATTTAGAATTTTCAAAAGCTGAGTTCTTGTTTTCGAACATATCATTTATAGCAGCGTTATTAACAAGTATATCCAGTTTACCGTACCTGTGCTGAACAAAGGTCTTTAGATTTATCAGGCAATTTGTGACTGATACATCAAGATGAAAACCATGTGCTATCCCCGGAAGCTGTTTAGCGAAGTCATCACATTTTATCCTGTCAAGATCACAGACAATAACGATTGCCCCGGCTTCTGATAGTGCATAACAATGCTGTCTCCCTAAAAGACCAAGGGCACCTGTAACTACAGCTATTTTGCCTTCAAGCGAAAACTTGTTTATAATGTTATTCATTTCAATAATGTAAAAAATACAGTTATGAAAATCATGAACAACAGGTAAACAGAAAACATTAGCCTGTATATCGAATCACTTTTCATTATGCTGCTGCTCCGGTTTTAGGCTTAGTATGAAAGTGTAATGTTTTTCTGAAAACCGGTTCAATAATCTCACCTTTAATAAGTGATCTAATCGCCTCATCTTCAACTGCATCAGATATTATTTTAAGTACTTCTTTATAAGCCCTGATTGTATAGAGTATATCTTCATCTGTGTGCGAGTATGAAATATTATGAAATCCTGACCACAGTATTCCTCTTTTAAAAAGTTCCTGCTGCATCAGGGTTTTGATCTCCAGCTGATCATTTGCGGATCCATTGAATTTTATCATACACCTTGCGTTGTGCCCAACGCATTTGGTATATTCCATTCCCAGATTTTCCGCGATTTCATTGTAGCCCGCTTTCAATCTGCTGCCCTGATAAGACAAGTATGATGTAACATCCTTTTCTGACATTTCTGTTATAACAGCTTTTGCAGCTGCCAGAGAAAGCGCTTCGCCGCCAAAAGTCGTGTAGAAAAATACATCTTTTTCCAGCAGTTTCATTACATCATATCTGCCGGTTAGAACTGATAGCGGCATTCCGTTTGCAATAGCTTTTGAAAAACATGCAAGATCTGCCTTTACTCCATAATATTCCTGTGCGCCTCCTAAATGCAGGCGGAATCCCGTCCACATTTCATCAAAGATCAATAGTACTCCGTTTTTCTGACACAGCTCTTTTAAGTTATGCAGGAAATTATCTTTAGGTTCTTCAAATACAATTGGTTCTAAGATTACGGCTGCCACTGTGCTGTCAATTGCTTCAGAAGCGGAATCAATGTCATTATAGTCAAAGGTGTAAACCAGATCTTTTGTACAATGCGGTATGCCTGCGCTTCTATCTGTAGTGGAAATATACCAATCGTGCCAGCCATGATAGCCGCAGCAAAGAACTTTGTCTCTGCCTGTAAAGGCACGCGCCAGACGTATCGCCGCACTCGTCACATCACAACCCGTTTTGCTGAAACGAACGCTTTCAGCATTGGGAATTACACGGTTTATCATTTCTGCGACTTCAACTTCAAGCGGGTGCATCATCGAAAATGTAATTCCTGACTTCAATTGTTCAATAATCGCATTATCAACCTTTTCATAGCAATACCCCAGTGAAACGGGACCAATACCCATATTGTAATCGATATATTCATTTCCATCAGCATCCCATACATGCGAGCCTTTGCCTTTGTGTACATATTTTGGGGCAATTCCTTTTGTGTATTGCCCTGGACCCTTTGCCAGAGTCTGTGTGCAGGATGGAATAAGCCTTTCGGCTTTATCGAACAACTTGTTAGATAATGCTATCTGAGGATAACTTGTATTTGTTTTTATTGTATTAGGCATATATATTGTATTTTTATATCAGGCTTCTGATTTTTATTCTGTCTGCGGTTTCTTCATACTTACTGTATATCCTACCCGCAATTTCAAGTCCTGTTAGCTTTTCATATTTCAAAACATCGCCAAGCAAAGCCGGCTTAAACCAGTTTGTGAATCCTATGGGTAGCACTGTATTATGGATATTGTTTTTTATCAGTAATTCAGAAACAATCGAATACAAACCTCCGGTAATAAAATGGTCTTCACATGTAACTATCAAAGAGGTCTCTATAGCTGCATTAACAATAGCTTCTTCATCAATCGGTTTTAATGTGCGCATGTTCAGCAGCCTTACGCTTAATCCGTGTGATTCCAGAATCATCATCGCCTCGTAGGCCTGCCTCATCAGTGTTCCGTAGGTCAAAATAGTGATATCATCACCAAAATTGATGATTTCAGCTTTTCCTATTTCAAACTTGGCTGAATGAGTCACTGCACTTTTAAGATTATTATATCTTATATAAAAAGGTGTTTCGCTCTGCAAAACTTCTTTCATTCCTATAAGCATATCCTGTTCATCTGCAGGAGCAAATATGTTAATATTTGGAATTCCCCTCATTATTGAAACATCTTCAATTGCCTGGTGAGTAGGACCATTTGCCTCTGATAGAACGCCGGCAACTCCTCCAACCAGCTTAACAGGCAATCCTGGGATTCCTATATCAGTTCTGATAAACTCAAACGCTCTCATTGTTAAAAATGACGCGAGAGCATGTGTAATTGGTATCCTGCCTCTCAATGCCAGACCGGCTGCCATTCCTATCATAGTTTGCTCAGTAATACCGGTATCAATAAATTTTTCTCCTAATTCATGGGGAAGATTCCTGATTGCTGCCCTGTTCTCTGCAGTCATGATTACAAATCTTTCATCTGTGTGAACCAGGTTCTTAAGCAGTGTTTCGTAATTCATTTTCCTAATACCTCGCTTTATCTCACAATTAATGTTTCAGAAACCAACTCTGTTTGACTGCCGCCTCTTAATTCTTTAAGCAGGCTGTCTATCTCTTCTGCGGTAAAATTACAGAACCAGCGGTCAGCACGTTTTTCAATACTCGGTAATCCCCTGCCGCGAATTGTATCTGCAATTACGACTGATGGTTTTCCCGGTTCAAACGGCATATTACGGAAAACATGGTTCATGTTATTAAAATCATGACCGTCAGCCTTTTTGACAGCCATTCCAAAGGCTTTGAACTTTTCTTCTAATGGTTCAAGTGGAATAAGATTCTCGGTTTCTATATTTGCCTGGAAATGATTCCTGTCAACTATTATCACAAGATTATCAAGTTTAAATGCTGAGGCTACAAGTAATCCTTCCCAAACTGAACCTTCATTCAGTTCACCATCACCAAGTACAACATAAACTGTGTTTTCCTGTTTTCTAAGTCTGATATCATATGCGACACCCATCGAAACCGACAGCAAATGACCGAGTGAACCGGAATGGAATTCTACACCATCTACTTTGGAATTAGGATGCCAGTATATACTATCATTTGTCTTAAGGTGATCATTCAATCTCCGGCTATCAATTATACCCAGTTCAGCAAAGGTACCATACAACGCCGGAACATCGTGCCCTTTTGAAAGGAAAAGAAAATCTCTTTCAGGGTCATTAAGATTATTCTTATTCAGGTTAATTCTTTTTGAATAAAGATACAACAGCAGATCAGTGCATGAAAGCGAAGCTCCCGTAAAACAGCCGCCGTTACCGGACATCCTGATGATATGTTCTCTTATCCTAAGAGCAGTTTGCTCAAGTTCTGAGACTTCGTTTATGGTCAGTTCCATTTATACTCCTGTTAATTGTTTTCTGTTATGTACAGGTTTGTTAAAATCATTTCTATGTGCGTCATACCAGCTTTTACCGTTCAGGTGAGAGTTAATATCTTTAATACCCGGTTTAATATTCAACAAATCCAGAATATCATACAATGTAAAGGAGCTATCAGCATAATACAATTCATCGTAAACTGAACGAATGAACTCATAGTCTGCAGGGTAATCCAATACAAACCTGTGTGACTTTGAAAGATCAGTCGCAGTTTTCCATTCATAATTTCCTATCTTGAACAAATCAGGATTATTCCATATATATGGGGTTGTGTGCTCTCTCTCGTAATTCTTGACAGCATGTTTATAGGCCTTATAAAGGGCATTGAATGAGAATACTTCTACGTCATTTCCATCTGGATACGATTGGGGATGCAGGTTGCTTACATAATCATATATATCACGGTTCCGGATATAATACTTTATAACATTATCAATAATCTCAGGGTCTATCAGCGGGCAATCTGATGGAATTTTAAGTACAATATCTGCTGAATACTTGATTGCGACTTTAAAATGTCTATCAAGCAGGTCAAGAGTACTTCCCCGAAAACAATTGAGATCATTATTAAAACAGAGATCTTCAATTGCATCATCTTCAGGTTCAGTAGTTGTGGCAATTACGATCGTTCCGGCAAGTTTTGAACGGCTAACGCGTTCTGCCATTAGAAGTAAAAGCGGTTTACCGGCTGCTGGCAGCAAAACTTTTCCGGGAAGCCTGGTAGAACCTGTTCTGGCCTGAATTATTGTAACTATGTTAAATATGCGGTTTATCATTAAGCAGCTTCTCCGCTGATACTATTTGGAAGTATTCTTTCAATTGTCTTAATATAGCGTGAATCCTGAACTGCGGACGGCTCATTTTCCAACAATGAAGTACACAATTGTGCAATTTGCTTACCTGAAGTTCCTCCATTCTGAATAGGCGTTAACTTCTTCAGGACATCAATATCAAAATCAGAGTAGACTTCTTTGCCCAAAGCAAGCCCAACAAAAACAACAGATGAGTACTTGGTTATCAGAACATCACAGTTTGCAATCATTTGTTCAGCATTACCTGAACAAAAAACAATTGCAGAAGGTGCGTATTTCTTTATCTCTTTAACCGCTCTTTGAAAGTTCTCATTTGGATGTAGTTTGAAGATCAATTGCCTGCCATCTGAAATATCCAGGCATTTATAAATAAATCTTTTCCTGTTTTCATACTTGAAAGTTTCCCGCGCATCACTTGTTGCTGCAAGTACATAATTTTTAAGAGGAAGATTATTATTATAGAAGATTCGCGCATTATCGAAATTGGGGATACCAGTTACAGCAATCTTGCCCGGATCACAGCCATTATTGATGAAATGCTCAGCGTATCCTTCTGAAGCCACACAAAACAGATCATATGCATCTGATAGTCCCGCAGTAGAAGTACTTGCCAGGTATCTTGGTGCCCCCAGGTACTTACTCAGATAATAAAATATATTCACCGGGTCCGTCATTCCTTCCTGAACCAGCACTATCTTCTTATTCCTTATATTTCTTTGAATAAGCAAATCAGAAGAAGTTATCACCAGCTCATAATCGTTGGAATTACCTGCAAAATCAATATTGAGATAATGGCTTGAAAGGTATTCAATTGCTCTTTGCTGATGATGCTTGCCTATAACCGTAAACGAAAGTAAATTCGCCTTATACAACAGCTTAAGTACGCCATCACAGTAATATGGGGTATAATAACAATCATAATCTTTCAAGTGCATTCCTATCTTGTGCATCATTGTAGTTTGATTATTAGAACCGCATATTAAGAGAACCTTTTTCTTTTCTTTCAATGGATTTGTTTTTACAAAAAAACCAAATTTTAATGAAATGAGTGTTATGATATTTTTAGAAAATTGTTTTTCTTTGATTTTTGGTATGTTAGGATTGATAAGATTGTGTTTGGAAAACTCTTAATATATAAGGATGATCAGAAAACGTTACAAACATTTACATATTTCGGAGAATAATTCAGGGATAATTTCACTATTTTTGTTATATAGTTCTTTTAGAAATGTAAACATAAAACGACAAAGTCATGAAAAATAAGATAATTATGATCATGGCTCTTGCTATCATCTCATCCATATCCGCTGCACTAAGTTTTATCAGCATTGAACCCGGTACAATAAGCAAAGTAATTCCTATCAGTCTAAGCTCAACATCACTTTCAGATGAAGAGCGCGAAAGCATAATATATATGCGTGAAGAAGAAAAGCTTGCACGCGATGTATACAAAATGATGTACGCGAAGTATAATCTGCGACCGTTCAGGAATATTTCGCAGGCTGAAGAGCGCCACATGGAGCTTATGAAAGACCTGCTGACAAAATACAATATCAGCGATCCGGTCAGCTCAGATGAAACCGGAAGTTTCACTAATTCGACTTTAAATGAGCTATATAAGAAGCTTATTGATCAGGGCAACTTATCACTTATTGAGTCACTTAAAGCAGGAGCCTTAATAGAGGAAGTTGATATTAAAGACCTGGATAAGCAGCTAAGCGTAACACAGAACAGTGATATTAAGGATACTTACACTTATCTAAGGCAGGGCTCTGAAAATCACCTAAGAGCTTACGTTAAAAACCTTAGCAAACAAGGTGTTGAGTATTCACCTGTGGAGCTTAGCAGGGATGAATTTGACAAGATCATCAAATATGAATCAGGTACCGGCAACAATAACAACAAATGCGGTAAATGCAATGATTGTTGTAACGGTAATTGCGGAAAAGGCAACAATAACAAAGGCAACAATAACGGAAACAATAACCGCGGTAATAACT
>CAZQYL010000007.1:0-10688 GCA_964597425.1 uncultured Ignavibacteriales bacterium
AATACCGTAAGCCTGCCTGCCGGTTATTTCACAAAATTTTTCAGCTTCTTTTTCTTCTCATTCAATACAGTTGTAATCAGGTCATAATTATGTACATATATACTCTGGTGCGAAGTGATCTGATTCAGTATTTTTTTCGCGTCTTCCACTTCAGCTTTTTCTTCGTTGCTCAGTTCCATTCCTTTGGCCTTCTGTATCAACTCGCCAAGCTCACCTGAAATCTTCTTAACATCTGCTTTCCATTCGCCCATTTGGTCATCATAACCGGCTTCATGGCATTTTAAGCAGATCATTTTATCCGGCTTAACTACCTTATCAGCACTTAAGTGACAATCGCCGCAGCCTGCTCCGGCTGTTTTCATGAAATCCGGCTGGTTCTTTCCAAATGCATTGCCGTTATAAACCTGCTCCTGGAATTTATGGCACTTTGCACAACTTTCATTGGTCTTGCTGGTTGAATGATGACAATTGTTACAGCTTTGCTTGGTTATAATAGTAGTTCCGTGCTTCTGCTCGTTTGAGTGGCACTTATTACATGAGATCTTATTATCTACTATATGTTTGTTATGCGAAAAGTCCATATCGAACTTCTTCACATTAATTTCCTGTATACCTGAGTGGCAGCTGTAGCATTCATTAGGTATGAATTCAGACGCTGATGAGAATTCCGGAAGCGAATTGGCTGCTCCGATTGTAGAAAGTGCGTTCTTCATTAACCCGTAAGCGCCTATCAGTAATTTATCTGCGAACTGAATATTATGTACACTCTTGCCAATTTCCACTATCTTTATATTGTGCTCTGCCTGTTTAAGCAATTCTTCTGCCTGTGATTTTTTATCACTTGTCGATCTGCTTATGACCGGGGCAACTGTTTTGTAAATTGAATTTATTGTAGCAACTCTCTTTGTTGTTCCTGCTTTCCACTGGTCAACTAACTTATCATATCCTTTACCGTGGCATTTTTCGCATGCCTTACCGCCTGATTTGGATGTTTTGATATCCATCTTATCCATTTCGTGGAATACGTGACAGCCGCGGCAATTAATACCATTAAGGAACATCGCGCTGGGTGATTTCTCCACATTAAATCCGTTCTGACCTGTGTATAAACTCACCTGCGAAGTATGCGCATTTGTGTGGCATGACTGACAGTCAGGAGGAGCCGTTGGGTCCATCTGCTGAACTTTATGCTCAATCTGGCTATGGCAGGTATAACACTTCATGCTGTGTTTCTTGATATGGGTTTCATGCATCAACTTTGTATCGTTAAATTTTTCCAGTCTTTCAGTTTCAAAGTGACACTGGAAACATCTTTCTTTGCCAACACTTCCGCTTCCGGTCACTGTGTTTGAGTGGCAGTCAAGGCATGCCATTTTATTTTCAACTACACCGGTATGGTCATATCTGAAACCGGCCATCTGTTCTTTGGTCTTATTTTCCCAGCTATGGCAGGTCTTGCAGTCTGCCATTTTATCAAATTTATGTTCCGGGTCATCAGATTTCTTGAAATGACAGGTAAAACACGTCGCCTCGGTGACTTCAATGTGTGAACCCTGCACAACCTGCGAGTGACAACTCGTGCATTTAAGCGTCTTTCCCCTTCGCTGTTCCTGCAGGTGATTTTTATGAGAGAACATGACTCCCTTAAAATTGTATGTTGAATCTTTTATGCTCTGCATTTCATGGCAACCTGAGCGTGCGCATGTATTATCTGGTATTTCTGCCCAGGGTTTACGCTTTTTGTATGACTGTGAAACATAACTTACTATCTGTACTAAACCATTTAACTTACCGCGCACTGTGCCGGATATACCGGGCTCGAAATGGCATTCAACGCAATCAACTTTGTTATGAGCTGATGTCCTCCAGCTTTGATAGAATGTTTCCATGTAATGGCATGTAGGACAAAATGCGGGTCTTGAAGTATATTCAGCAGAACCTGCAAGAAGAATTAAAAATAATCCTAAATATATACCGGTAAATAAGATAAATCTTCTGTACCCTCTTATCTTTTTGAAAAACCTGACCGGTTTTAATTCTTTTGTTTTTTCTTCGCTCATTTTATTTTATGATATTCAATATTTACTATCAAGCTTGACGTTCAGTACAGATTATCTACACTGCAGTGTGTATTTGTTACTCACTTTTTCTTTTTTGCTGCTTTGATCGTTTCAGGAATTTCATTTTCCTTCGCAGCGTTTTCAGCAATCGCTTTTTTTTCTTCTTCAAATCTTTTCATCGCTTCAGCTTCTTTTTCGGCTTCTTCTTTTTCTTCCTGCATTTTTTTATCAAGCTCTTCAAGCTCAAGCGGGTGCTCGTGCTCCATCTGTTCGCGGGTCAAATATCCTTTTGACCAGGCTTTATTCATCGGGGCAACATCGGGATTCAGGAATATAAAATAAAAATGCCAAACAAGTATTGCAAGTGAAGCCAGTATTGCTTCGTAATAATGGATAGCCGTCGATATATCCATTCCTGTAGTACCGACAATTTTTAAGAATGTATTTTCAAACCAAAGTATGAAACCTGTAGCACCCATAATGACTGTGCCCCAGACAACAGCCCAATATTCCATTTTTTCTATATAGCTGAATCTGCCAAGCATAGGTTTTTCATCTGATTTGCCGATGAGGTAAAGCATTGAATCCTTGAAATCAAAAAGGTCCTGTTTACAGGGAAGAAAATCCCTTACAAGCTGTTTGCCGCGCTCAGTAAACAATATATAGTATACATGATATAATGAAGCGGCAATCATAACAATTGAAGCGACCCTGTGTACAACTCCGCGGGCTTCGAAAGCATTATCACCTATAATATAGACAATCCACTTAACCCAAAACGCTTCAGGGAATTTCAGACCAAACCCTGTAAGAATAAGAGTAATGAAACTTGTGAACAAAAGGAAATGCTGGATCCTTTCGCTTTTGCTCATCCTTAAATATTTTATATCTTCAAATTTTCCCTGGCTGCTCATTTTTTCTTATTGCTGTGACCCGTACTTTTTGTTTTTTTCTTATGCTGGCGTTTCCTGTAGTAATCAAGTATGTTATGGAATACCATAAATCCTATCAGCCCGAATATCATGAACATGTAAAACCTGGTTACCCAGAAAACCATAGGTGAATCTTCTTCGGGGTTTGTTAAATGGATCTTTTTGGTGAATAATACTTCTGTTGCACCCGGATGACACTTTCCGCAGGTTTCAGGAAGGTTCTTTTTATTGATAGTAGAAAGCGTATCGGTTGAAGGCCTTACATTATGATTGCCATGGCAGCTTTCGCAATTAGCCGCTTCTTTACCGCCGCCCCTAATTGCCAGACCATGGAAACTTTCGCTGAAAGTTTCCGATACCTGCGTGGGCAGATCGTTTCTTTCAACAAGCTCAACTGAGCTGTGGCAATTTGAACACAATGTTACTATGTCACGTGATTTTTCAAGTTTGTTCTCAACATTCTTCGTCACAATACCATGATTACCGTGGCAATTGTTACAGGTCGGCGCATCTTTGTTATCTTTGCTGACACCAATCTGGTGAATGCTGCCGACATAATCTTTTAACTGGTTAACATGACAACTTGACTGCCCGCATGTATTTGCAATATTCTTTTTACTTATCTTGCTGTCCGGATTATCGGTGCTTTCCATTTCATGAGCACCATGACACTGGTAACAGGTCGGCGCATCGAAGTTACCGTCTTTTAAAGCTTTGTAATGTACACTGTTCTGGTAACCGGTTATCAACTCTTCTTCGCCTTTATAATTTTTATGCGGAATCTTGCCATCCTTATGACAGCTTAGACACTTATCTGTTAGATTTATCTTTGAAAAATCATTTGAAAGAAGCGTTGATTGTATATCGTGTTCGCCGTGGCAATCGGTACAAGTTGGCGCTTTATCATTGCCTTTAGCAAGTTCCTGACCGTGTTTTGATTTCTTAAAATGCGCTACTGTTTCCTTGTGACATTTGCCGCATGTTTCTATAAGCCGGGCGCGGTTTGTTGAAGCTTTAGGATTATTCGGTTCCTGTATCATATGATTGCCGTGGCAATCAACACATCCTGCCGCTTCAAGCAGTCCGTCTTTTTCAACTGAAGCGTGAATACTTGTTTTGTAATGCTGAACAAATTTTGCTGAACCTTTTTCATCACCCGGGAATTTCTTCTCGTCAAGATGGCACTCAAGGCAAGCCTGTGATTCAACAGAAATTTTACCGCGAATTATTTTATGCGAGCCATGGCAATCTGTGCAGGTGGGGGCGTTCTGGTTGCCCTTGTTCATAACCTGCATATGGATGCTGTTCTTGAAGTTCTTTTCATGGTCACCGTGGCATTTTCCGCAGGTAGCCGCTACTTCGTTTTTCGCAATTTTTTTAACAACATGTCCCCCGCCGTGGCAGCTTTCACATGTTACATTATTCTTAGCATGCACACTTTCAGAGTAATGCTGTATGTTCTGTTTTTTGTGGCAGCTTAAGCAGTTCTTGGTCTGCTCTTTGGCAAACTCCTTTGCCGGTTTTATATCATGCTTGGTGTGGCAATCATAACATTTCACTTTTGCGTGAACATTGGTTTCAATGTTCTTTGCTTCCTTATGACATGAAATACAGTTTACCTCACCGGGATTCTTTGAATGCGGAAGTTCATCCGGATTGTAATTTTCATGGCAATCTTCGCACTCAGCCACATTATGCACCGACTTTTTGTATCCTTCAGGATTTACAAACAGCGAGATCTTCTTTCCGCCCTTATCCATGGTAAGATCCTTATCTTCATGGCATGAAAGGCAAACATCAGTGCTTGCTGTTTTAATGCGTGAATAGCTATCAGCAAATATTAGTAGTCCACTTACCAGCAGAACCGGAAGGAAGACAAGTAAAATATTTTTATGGTAGCTTTTCATTTTCAATTTAAATCCTGCGGATTGCGAATGATCCGCATTCCGATCATTCAGTTATCAGATCTTTCTATCTTCTCGTAAATCTCTTCAACTGCTTTTTTAAGTTCGCTCAGTTTGAAAGGTTCTGACATATATTTAACGCCGTTTGTTTCGTTGTATTCTGTACCAAGTGAGGGTAAGCAGATTATTGATATTGAACTGAATTTTTGCTTTATTTTGTTCTTAAGCTCTGGATCAATATCCTTATCAATAATAAGGCAATTAACTTCATTATTAAATGCTTTTATAAACTCCTCGCTGATACTTTCGCCGCTTGTACAAGTGATATTATACTGCCCCGGATCAAGTGTTTTCCTGATCAGCTGGCAGATCTCCGGTTTTATGCTTAGTATATGTACTTTAAAATTACTCATATGTTAATTACTATACTATAATTACATACAAATTACGTGCCATATATTAAGGCAATTATGGCATTATTTTTGATAATTTTGATTATAATGTGGAAAAAATCTACAAAATTGAGGATTTTTTAGGGGAATGAATGGGGATTATTTTTTGCACAATTCCTGAATAATAAAGTTACTTTATCTCTTGACAATCTATACATTGATGAGTATTTTTATATGTGACTAAATGGTCACATATAAAGTTATATGGAAATTGTTTGGAAAGCTTTATCGGATAAAACGCGGAGGGAGATACTTGACCTGCTGCGCGAAAAAGAAAAAACCACCGGTGAGCTTTGCGGACATTTTAAAAAACTTACAAGGTACGCGGTAATGAAACACCTGAAAATACTGCATAACGCAGAGCTTATCATAATAAAACGTGAAGGCAAGAACAGGTGGAATTACATAAACCCGCTCCCTATACAGGAAATCTACGAAAGATGGGTAAAAAAATACGAAGCGGGATGGAGCAGCTATTTAATAGATTTCAAAAACAATATGGAGAAAAACCAAATGGAAAAAATTAAATTTCAGGTAGCGGTCAGAATTGATAAACCGATCGCTGAAGTATTCAAGGCGTTTACCGATAGAGAAACTATCAGTAAATATTTTGTGAGCGCTGCAAGCGCGCCAATAAAGGCTGTTGGCGATAAGGTCACTTGGTCATGGGGTGAGCATAAAGCTGAAATTGTTATCACGGAATTCGAAGAGAACAAACGCGTAGCGTTCACCTGGCCCGGCTACAAGGTAAACTACGATGTTCATGCTTTATTTATCTTTGAAGAAGTTGATGGCAAAACAAGGGTTTCTGTGACCGAAGAAGGCTGGAAAGATGATGAGGCAGGGATTAACAGCTCGCTCATGAACAACGCCGGCTGGAAAGAAATGCTCCTTGGCTTGAAGGCATGGGTAATGTATGAGGTTGATTTAAGGAAGTAAGTAAAAACATTCTTACTCATCGGATGACTTTAAGTCATCCGATGAGTGTTTTATTCAAGTTCATATTCTTTAATTTTCTTGTAAAGGGTTTTGCGGTCAATGCCTAAAATCTTTGCGGCCTGAAGCTTATTCCAGCCGTTCTCTTCAAGCACCTTGCGTATGTGCACTTTTTCAAGGTCCTTCAGCTCCATATTGCCGCCTGTTGAAGTATTTTCATCATCACTGCCGTTGGCAGCAAGGAATCGGAAATTGTGTCTTCCAAGCATATCTGTATCAGATGAAATTAAGGCACGTTCAATAACATTTTCAAGCTCCCTCACATTCCCCTGCCAGTGGTGGCGGGTCAATACTTCAATAGCTTCACCCTTAAGAACGAAATTTTTGTTCATCTTTGCGGATATCTTTTTCACAAAGAAATCTGCAAGCAGGGCTATATCATCTTTTCTATCATCCAGCGGCGGAAGTGAAATTGATACTGTCGCAATGCGGTAGAAAAGGTCTTCGCGGAATTTCTTTTCCTCTATCATTTCCTTGATGTTCCTGTTGGTCGCACTAAGCAGCCTAACATCTACCTTCCTGACCTTATCACTTCCAAGCGGTTTAATTTCCCATGTTTCAATTACACGCAGTAATTTTGATTGCAGGTTAAATGGCATTTCGGCAATTTCATCAAGCAGCAGAGTGCCGCCATGGGCAAGCTCAAACACACCTTTTTGCGCATCGATGGCTCCGGTGTAAGCGCCTTTTGTATGACCGAAGAGTTCGCTCTCCAGCAAATTATCGGGTATGGCACTGCAGTTGATAGCAATAAAAGGTCCTTCACCACGCGTTGAATTATGGTGAATGGCTCTTGCAACAAGCTCTTTACCGGTTCCGCTTTGACCTTCGATAAGTACATTCGCATCGGTCCTGGCAACATTTCTTATCATATCAAAAACGTGCATCATCTTTCTGCTTTTGCCAATGATACTGCTGAAAGATGATGTTTCATCAACCTGTGAGCGGAGATTAACTACTTTTTTATTGAGTTCAATATTTTCAACAGCTTTATCAAATTTAAGGATAAACTCTTCGAGGTTAAATGGCTTGCCAATATAATCAAACGCACCCAGTTTCATCGCTTCAACGGCAGAATCAATGGAGCCGAAACCCGTAATCATAATAAAAAGAGTGTCATCCTTTTTAGCCTTCAGCAGATCAACGCCCGATACATCAGGCATTTGAAGATCTGATATCACAATATCAAACTCATCATTTTCTATCATTGCTAATGCTGCTTTTGAATCGTTTTCTGTTACCGGGCTGAATCCCTTCTTCTCAAGTACCTTCTTAAGGAGGATAGTGGAATTCACTTCGTCATCAACAATAAGTATTTTTATATCCTGTGTTATTTTCAGTATCTCCGTGATGAAAAAATCATTTTATATAACAATTATTTACATTACAAATATAAATATGTTTATCATATCAAATTATGACAAAAATCATATTCATTGTTGACTAACATCATAAATAACCTCAATTTCAGCAAAATTTCAACAGGTTGTGTGTAATTTAGCCCCATGTCATTAAAAATCTTCAAAAAATATGGTATTTATCCCCATTTTTTTTGGCACGCTATTTGAGTATATAATAGATAGAAAAACAAAACAAAAATGTCAAAAATCAATAAATATTACACCAATAATTTAGGAGGAAACATAATGAAACGGACAGGGACTTTCTTACTTTTTATGGTTCTATGCGCCGGATTGGTAATTGGAGCACCGAGGGTTAAAATAGTTACAGAATACGTAACTCCTCAAATGCTTGCTACGAATTCTGCATTCACACAAGATTCAACTGTTGCCAGCGGATTAAGATCTGTTGCTAAGGGTACATATGTTTATTTAAGAGCATGGAACTTTGGCGATACAGCTGCAATACAAACAGCTAACTGGACAATGTTAGTTAAACCGGCAGGTTCAACAGCTACACTGCAGGGTCTGACAGGTTTACCTACATGGCAGAAGTTTAAAGCTGACTTGACAGGTACATACCAGGTACAGGTATCGGTAACTACTTCAACAGGTTCAAAAGATACAACAGTTACTGTATACGCCTCAAACTATGTGGGTGTTGGCGGATTTGATAACGTACCCGCTGCATTCCCCAACTGTATGAGCTGCCACGGAACAACACCGCAGTTCCAGGATATATTTAACAGGTGGAAAGTTACAGGGCATGCTACATCATTTAAAACAGGCATATCAACATTAAACTCAGGTTATTCAGCATCATGTTTTAAATGCCATACAATGGGTTATGATCACAATATAGTTGCAAACAACAATGGTTTTGACGATAAAGCAAGAGATCTAGGATGGAACTGGAACAATTACGCTCCGCCTAAACCGGGAAACTGGGATACAATTAAGAACAGGTTCCCTGAATTAACAAAATTTGCAGGTGTTGGATGTGAAAGCTGTCATGGACCCGGAAGCGAACATGCTTTCGGTGGCGGCGATACAACAAAGATGATGAAATCAGTTAATGCAGGTGTTTGCGGACAGTGTCATGATTCACCGCCAAGTGCACCAATTTTCACACAGTGGAAGAATGCAAAACACTCAAATGTTGTTTGGAGCTCATCATTTGCACAGAACAATAACGGAACAAATGATCTTGGTAACTGTATAAGATGCCACGACGGACAGGGATATGTGAACTTCACAAAAGGTATCGGAACAAATACCAATGGCAAAACAGTTGCAAGCCATGAAATGGTATCATGCGCAACCTGCCATGACCCTCATGGAAACAGTAATGTTGCAAATTTGAGGAACAGACCTGCAGGCAGCGACACACTTGCAAATGGTTATCATTACACAGGTGTAGGTACTGGCGCAACATGTATGGATTGCCATAAATCGAGAAGAAATACAGCAACTTACGTTAATACAAGAGTAACCAGCTCAACCTGGGGACCGCATCATAATTCACAGGCTGATATATATTTAGGACAGAATCTCGCAACATTCGGAGGCGCGCCATACAGGTCAACACAGCATTTCGCATTCTTACAGAATGCATGCGTAACTTGCCATATGGCTCCAACAGATACAAGTGCAGCTAACAGAGATAAAGTAGGCGGACATGCATTATTCCTGCATAACGAAGCTACAAATTACGATCATATGAAAGGCTGCCAGAGCTGTCACTTTGGAAAAACAAAATTTGACGACTTTATAGCAGATGCAGATTACGATGCAGACGGAACAACAGAACCATGGAGAGGTGAAGTTGCAGGATGTTTGACAAAGCTTGCAATGCAGCTCCCGCCGGTAGGCGTTGATTCAGTAGCATGGCAGTTAATTGCAGCAGATTCAAACAACGTAACTTTGAGGAAAGCATACATTAACTACCTCTCAATAAGAGATGGTTCTGAATTTGGTATGCATAATGCTAAATACGTTATTGACGCATTGGTTGCTTCAAGAAATGCACTTATCGGTATCACAACAATTTCTTATGAAGTACCTGAAAGATTTGAACTAACACAGAACTATCCTAACCCGTTCAACCCGACAACGAGATTTAAGTTCTCGCTGCCGAAGGAAAGCGATGTACAGATAGTAGTATTTGATATTATGGGCAGAGTAGTAAAAGTTCTTGCAAAAGAAAAATACTCAGCAGGCAAATATGAAGTTGACTGGAACGGAACAAATTCTGTAAATAACCAGGTAGCAAGCGGTGTATACTTCTATAAGATAGTAGCCGGAAGCTATACTGATGTTAAGAAAATGATCATGCTTAAATAATCCTTTCATATTACTGAAAGCATATAGCTTTCAAGTGAAGCTCTTATGATTTGCATCTGGTTTGTTGAGAAATAGTTAATTGGATAAAAACCCAGATGACTGAAGAACCCCCGCTGAAAAACGCGGGGGTTTTTTATTACAGTATGTTCAATCGGCTATAAAAGATACCGCATAGAAGTTAGAAACAGCATAAGTCTATATATTGTTGCTAATGGCAATTAGGAAACGATTAAAGTCATATTTTTTATGCAAGTTAACTAAGCCAAATCATAGGAAAAAATGAACTCATTTTGTAGTTTTGTAGCGGATATTAGAGGTATAATTTAATTAACATATCTCTAAATTTATTTGAAAGGTTTAACATTATGAAATCAATTATTCTAAGTAAAAAATTCTTCGCAGCAGTAATTATCATTTTTTTTGCATCTTCAATATTGCTATACGGTGATATTGACGGAAGAACAGGCAGAACATTAAAAACAAGTACATCAGGCTGTTCATGTCATGGTTCAATTAATACAGGTGTAACGGTTACTATTACAGGTCCTGATACTGTAAACACAGGTCAGACACAGCAGTATACTTTGACCGTCACAAACTC
>CAZQYL010000007.1:10788-24218 GCA_964597425.1 uncultured Ignavibacteriales bacterium
AACATCTCTCCTGCTGAATACAGGATCAGTGAAAATTATCCTAACCCGTTTAATCCAACAACAAACATTGATATCAGTTTGGCTAAACAAACAGACGTGAACATAACAATATATGATATTGCCGGAGCAGAGATCTACACACTTGTAAACAGAACAATGAATGCGGGAGATCATACAATCACATGGAATGCTGTCACCAATTCAGGAGCAAACGCGAACAGCGGAATATATTTCATGAAGATCAATGTTGGAGGCAATACAACAACAAAGAAAATGATCCTTGTAAAATAAAAGTTCAGCTTCACTTGTTTTCTTTTTTTTAATTGAACCCAAAACCTGCAGTAATACTGCAGGTTTTTTTATTTACAAAAGTTCCGTAATCACAGAAAATCAAAAAGCCATCAATTGTAATTGATGGCCTTATTTATAATACAGGAGTCAAAAACTTATCAACAGAATTTCATCTTACCGGCAGCGATATTGTGAAAGTTGTACCTTTACCAACCTGTGAACGTACCATCACCGAGCCGCCATGCTCTGTAATAATGCGCTTGACTATTGAAAGTCCCAGGCCTGTACCTTTACCATACCCTTTGGAGGAATAGAATGGTCTGAATATCTTTTCAAAGTTTTCTTTCGGGATACCGGGACCATTATCGGTTACTTCAATATATATAGAGTTTGAATTTGTTTTGGTTTTAACAATTACTTCACCAGGTGCCGTAAACGCCTGTATTGCGTTTACAACAAGGTTGGTGATCACTTCATCAATCTGCGCTTTATCTACTTTGATATGCGGGAGGTCTTTATCAAATACCCTCTTAATCACAACATCTTTTTTACCGATACTGTATTTTGATCTTGCAATAATATCATCAACCAGTTTATTAACATCCGTTTTCGTTTTTTCAACAACTATCGGCCTGGAAAAATTAAGAAGTCCCCTGAGTGATTTTGTAATCCTTGTTGTTTCTTCAACAATTGTTTTCAGCTCTTCATATTCAGGCTGGTCAGCGCTTTTGTTCAGAAGAAGATAATCTGCATTACCTGAAATGATGTTCAGCGGGTTTGAAAGGCTGTGAGCTATACTTGAAACAACCTCACCAATAAGGGCAAGATTCTCTTTTTCCCTGAGTTCTTTCTGAAGCTGCTTAACGGTAGTGATATCTCTTAGAATACCAACTGAGCCAATTGTATTTACATCTTTTTCATCATAAATAGCGAACCTTGAAATACTTACATTCACTAACTGCCCCGATTTTGTAATTCTTTCGGATTCATAGTTTGCAAGGAAACCGTTGCGGGATACTTCATCTATAAGAAACTTTTTTTCGCCTTTTTTTAACAGGTTCTCAGGGATCAGGAAATCGAATTCCCTGCCCATAACTTCATCTTTCCTGTATCCAAAAAGTTTTTCAGCTCCGTTATTCCACAAAAAAACACGGTAATTCACATCAAGACCTATGATAGCATCAATAGAATTAAGAATAATATCTGAAAAGAATTTTTCATGGGCGTTCTTACCATCTTTCATCAGTTTCATTATTGAGCCAAGACAAATATCAACATCCCCGAGGATCTGCTCAATTTGCAGGTACTGCAATCCCGTATCCTTCTTTATCTTTTCACGAAGCAGCTCTTTTTGCCTGCTCAATTCAGATATCATCATTTGTTCCAAATAACGGATCCTCCCCAAAAAAAACTTTTTTCTTAGTGTAAATATAATTAATGAACAAATATCTGTGAATGATACCGCTCATAAAATTTGATGATATAAATCATAGGAATGAAAATGATAGTTTGGTAATATAATTGATTTTTATATAAGTACTTGTATTAAAATAAATGTGCGCTCCAACTGAAATTTGTTTAAATTTGGAATCAGCCTCGAATTAGCCAAGATATCGGCTAAGCACATTACAGTTTAGCGCCAAATATTGTGATATTTTACCATTTTCCTCATTTATATCGGACAAAATATCGGACAAAATAGATATTTTTGATTGATTAATATTGCTATTTTTGTAAATTATGACACAACTAAAAAATAAAACAGTATTCGTTACCGGCGCATCAAGCGGCTTTGGAAAAGAAATTGCGGCTGCATTCGCAAAAAAAGGTTCAAGATTAATAATTGCAGCCCGAAGGGCGCAAAGAATAAAAGAAACAGCAGCTGAGCTTAAGAAAAGATACGGCATTGAAGTTCTAGCTATGACTCTTGATGTACGTAAAAAAAGTGATGTGGCTAAAGCACTTAGCTCACTGCCTGTAAAATGGCGTGATATAGATATCCTTGTGAATAACGCAGGCTTAAGCCGCGGTTTGGATAAGCTGCAGGAAGGAAGCATCCGGGATTGGGATGAGATGATAGATACAAATGTAAAGGGTTTGTTATATGTCACACGAGCTGTATTGCCGAATATGGTGAAGCGTAACAGCGGTCATATAATCAATATAGGTTCAATTGCGGGACATGAAGTATATCCAAAAGGAAATGTTTATTGCGCATCAAAACATGCCGTAGATGCAATTACAAAAGGGATCAGGCTTGATGTTGTTGATACGGATATCAGGGTCACAACAATCGACCCGGGACTTGCGGAAACTGAATTCAGCATTGTCCGTTTCAGGGGAAATGTTAATAAAGCAAAAGCGGTTTATACGGGTATAGAAGCTTTAAAACCTGCAGATATCGCAGATGCGGTAATCTACGCGGCAAGCCGCCCGTTGAATGTTGTTATTGCCGAAATGATAATTGTCCCGAACAAACAGGCCTCGGGGCAGGTTGTACACAGAAAATAATAAAATATATCTACTTGAACGATACTGATACTTTAAATAAGGAACCCGGGGCAAAGATTGATTATAATGTGATCGAGCTTGATATTGAAGGAATGGATTGTCCCTCATGCGCAATGAAAATTGAACGAAGACTTAACAAATTAAACGGGGTTAAAAATGCCAAAGTAGACCTAGCAAATGAAACGGCAAGTTTTGTTATTACAGGTGCAGAAACTAACCTTGAATTTGTTAAAGGTGAAATTGATAAACTTGGATATAAGGCAATTGAACAGGAAAATGATGAAGACGAAGAAACCGCTGAAGCAGAAAAACTAAAAGCGCGTTCATTATTTAAGAAGAAAATTATAACATCAATTACCCTTTCGGTAATAATAGTAATACTTGGTATGATTGATCATATCAGCTCGCTCTCATTCATTTCAATGGATGCCGCCAACTGGATCTCGCTGCCGCTATCTACAATTGTAGTATTCTGGTGCGGTTCAAAGTTCATGAAAGGATTTATTGCCGATATAAGGGCACGCTCAGCGGGTATGGATTCCCTTATAGCTATTGGCACACTTTCAGCGTATTTCTACAGTATTGTTATACTGCTCTTCCCTTCAATTTCAGGGGAACATATGCATACGGTATATTTTGAATCAGCGGCAATGATAATTACTTTCATATTGCTCGGCAATTACCTGGAATTCAACTTAAAGAACCGTACACACTATGCAATTAAAGCATTAACAAAGCTACAGGCAAAGAAGGCTGTTGTTATAAGGAATGGCAATGAACTTGAAATTTCGGTTAAGAAGGTTAAAGTCGGTGATATAGTACTTGTTAAACCCGGTGAAAGAATTCCTGTTGACGGGAAAGTAATAGAAGGCAGCTCAAGCGTAGATGAAGCTATGATGACGGGCGAATCATTGCCTGTAGAAAGATCAGCCGGTGAAAACGTACTTGGCGGCACTATGAACCAGAACAGTTACCTTAAGATAAGTACCCAGAAAGCAATAAACGATTCACTTCTATCCAAGATCATATTAATGGTTAAGGATGCGCAGAAATCCAAACCCAGGATACAGCGTATAGCGGATAAAGTATCAGCGGTTTTTGTACCGCTTGTAATTGTTATTGCATTAGTGACCTTTTTTGTGTGGTTCAGCTATATTGGTCAAACTCTCAGCTTTTCACTGCTTAAAGCTGTTGCAGTGTTAATAATTGCCTGTCCGTGCGCATTGGGACTTGCAACTCCAATTGCAATTGTACTGGGTGTCGGCAAAGCAGCGGAGCATAAGATACTCTTTAACAACGCAGAAGCAATTGAGAATGTTAACAAGATCGATACCATATTGTTTGATAAAACGGGGACTCTTACTTACGGTAAGTTTGATGTTAAAAACGTAATATCTCATAACGGGGTAAGCAGCGCCGAAATTCTGAAACTGGCGGCATCAATTGAGACATTTTCTGAACATCCTATAGCGAAAGCTATTACTGCAGCATATAAAGTGAACGGTAACGGGATGTATGATGTTACCGGGTTCGCAATGACCTCGGGAATTGGCGTAACAGGCAGTATCAACGGAAATACATACAAATTGGGGGGTGCTAATCTTACCCGCACTGAAAAACTTTCGGTTTCCCAAAAATCAGCTTCGCAGAATATTTACCTTTATGAAAATGATAAGCTGATAGGCGAAATTGAGCTGAGCGATAAGATAAAAGATAATGCGGTTGAAATACTGAACAAGCTTAAAGCGGATAAATACAGGATCGCTATGATAACAGGCGATAGTGAAGTTACCGCCGGGGATATTGCGGCTCAACTTGGAATAGATGAGTATAAAGCTCAGGTAATGCCCGATAAGAAACAGGAATATGTTGCCGAGCTGCAAGGCAAGGGAGCAAAAGTAGCAATGGTTGGAGATGGTATCAATGATGCCCCTGCCCTATCAAAAAGCGATCTTGGAATTGCGATAGGTACCGGGCAGGATATTGCAATCCAATCCGCTGATGTAATACTGGTAAAAGGTGACCTTGAAAATATTCTTGCGTTATTTAAGATATCCCGAAAAACAATAGCTGTAATCAAGCAGAATATTTTCTGGGCATTCTTTTATAACGCCGCGGCCATTCCTGTAGCAGCCGGAGTATTTGCCGGTCTAGGGCTAACAGTTACCCCTGTTATGGCTTCAATGATAATGGCACTCAGCGATGTAGTTACAGTACTTCTGAATTCAATGAGGCTTAAGTACTTGAAAATCAGGTAATTTATAGTTATATTTACAACAATATACAAATTTTAGGGAACAATCTTTCATAAAACTTGTTTATATTTACGTTATTGATTACAGGATTTAATTTTAAAAAGGAGACGAATTAGGGCAAAACAAAAGGCCTGCCAAGCCACCGGATTAAAAAACAAAGGTTTACCTGTAATTGCATTAACACATTAAATAAAAAAACGATTCACATTTAAAAAATATTTAAAGGAGAATAATAAATTGAAAAAATTAGTTGCGTTATTTGTTATATTAGCAGCTTTTTTGAGTTTGAACAATAATTCTACATTTTCACAGCCCCAGTTAAAAGTACATTTAACAGGCGGATATAACCTGCCATTACCTGATTTTAAAGGTGAGCAGACATTTACTACAATTGAAAAAGATACATATGGCATGAAAAGCGGCTTCAATGCAGGCGCTGATGTAAAATATTATCTTGGCAAAAAAAGAAATGTTGGTATTACATTAGGTTTGAATTACAATATGTTTTCAAATAACGTTGATTCAACAATTGGCGGAACAACATATAATCAGAAAAACAAAATTAATATTTTCCAGGCAGCATTAGGCGTAGAGTATAACTTCATGCCAAAAGGAAAAACACAGCCGTTCTTAGGACTTGCATTTACAGGTAACTTCTTCAGCGGTTCAACAAAAACAGAGCCTTTACCAACAGGCGGAGTTGACTATACTCTGAAATCAGCTTCAAGATTCGGTGTAAAAGTTGGCGGCGGTTTGGATTTCAAGTTAAGCAAATCAGTTGGTGCAGTTATTGGATTTGATTATAACTTATCTAACTTAATTGGAAAAGATGCTGATACTTCTTTCGTGTTAGGTCAGACTGAATTTCCTTTGAACGACAAAGAATTCACAGTTGGCGGAGTAACAACAAAAGCAAGAAGCATTTCTTACTTAAGCGTTTACGCTGGTGTTTCTTTCTTCTTTAATGAACCAAAGAAAACAGTTAAAAAATAAGTAAATAGAATATTTGTATTTAAAGGGAGTCTACTAAAGACTCCCTTTTTTATTTACATTATTTTCAGGATTATTGCACAACTATGAAAATAATAACTATATTATTAGCCCTCTTTGTAACTATAACTTTATTTGCTGAAGGCACTGAAACCGGAAAGATACGGACAAAGGTTATACCTACATACGGTATGCACTGCTCAGGCTGCGAAGAAACTATAACTACTGAAATAATGAAGCTTAACGGTGTGAAATCAGTGAAAGCAGACCACATTAAAAAAACTGTAACAGTTAAGTATGATGATAAAAAGGTCACACTTGAGCAAGTGAAAGCAGCCATTGTGAGCGCAGGCTATAAGCTTGAAGAGTAGTCCGTTTGCTGCACATCCCAAATGATCACACTGAACTTAAGTAAAATATCCGAAAAATTTAAACCATAATTAATGAAAAAAGTATTTGCGTTAACAGTTATCCTGATTCTTACTTCAATAGGCGGTTTATATGCACAGCCAAGATTTGTAATTGCAGTTACAGGCGGTTATGACCTTCCTCTGCCGCAATTAAAAGGTACTATTGATTCAGCAAACAGCACTCTGGGTGAATCATACTTTGTAAAGACAGGGTTTAACCTTGGAGCATCGGGTAAATATGCCATTGATAAAAAAAGAAGGATTAGACTGACTTTTGGCGGAAGCTATAATAAGTTCTCGGGTGAAGAGTCATACTCGCACACAAATGATATTGAGTTCCACACCAGCATGAGTATCATATCAGCGAACATTGGCGCTGAGTATTCCTTCACTCCCCGTGAAAAAACAGCTCCCTTTGTAGGATTGGATCTGACAGGAAATTTTTTCAGCGGAAAAACGGAAGAAACAGTAACCGCGCCATCAACCAGCGACCATGATGATTTTGGTACAACAACAACCACGCTTAAATCCGCATCCAGATTCGGTTTAGCTATTGGCGGCGGGGTTGATGTTGCTTTCAACAAAAGTATTGGCGCAGTATTTGGCGCAAAGTATCACTTTGCAAACCTTGTTGGCAAGGAATATCTTACCACATCCGCTGCCGGAGAGTATAACCTGAACGATAAGGAAAACGGAACCATTAAGGCCAAAAATATTATGTACTTCCAGATATATCTCGGCGTTACATTCTACCTGGGACAGCAAAAAAGGAGTAAATGATCTCACATTTTTTTTTGCAGATAGTTAATTGCAGGCCCGTATTTAGTACGGGCTTTTTTTATTGGATGAATTCACCCCGGGGAGCAAAATTAATTTTTTGCATTTATACAATTGTAAAAAACTTTTTAAATTGTTAAATTAATAATGCAGAAAACTTAAAAAGTAAACAATTACAAAGCATATGAAACAGATCACAGTAATACTTTCAGCCCTGTTCTTTATTCTTACCGCTTCAAATTTTGCGCAGACCAAAATGAACCTGACCATTTACGGAGGATATACACTTCCGGTAGCCGATCTTAAGGGAACCTTCCCAGATACACTTGGGTCAGCCCTGCTGGATTTTGAAAAATCTTCCAGCCTTTTAACTTCAAGCGGTTTTAACATTGGCGCTATCGGAAAATACTGCGTTGATACCCTGGGCAAAGCCAGGCTTACTGCCGGGTTCAATTATAATTCATTTACCGGCACAAAAGATTACCCCAGAAGCGGGGCAACGCTCACTTACAAGAACAAGGTTAACATTTTCACAATCTCTGTTGGTGCAGAATACGGCTTCTTCCCCAAAAAGAAAGTTAATCCGTTTATAGGACTTGATCTCGCAATGAATTTCTTCAGCGGAAAAATTGAGGCATCCGGCGATTCAACATTCAATATACAGCGCAAAAGTGAATCACGCCTGGGCATAGTAGTTAATGGCGGAGCTGATATCAAACTTAACAAAAGCATTGGTGCGGTTATTGGGGTTAAATATGGTTTGACTAATCTTATAGGCAAGAAAACGGATATTACTACAACTTCAACACTGCAGACAGATGATGAACAATCCGGAAACAGTTCACTGAGGGAAATTGGGCTCAACGATGAAGAGAGCTCAAATATTAAATCCAAATCACTGTATTACATACAGTTCTACGCAGGGCTTTCATTCTACTTTGGCGAAGTTCTTAAATAAGATTTTACAATTTTTTTCATTTATTTCGGGCTTATTTCTTTATATTGCATAAAGAAATAAGCTTTTTTTATTGATGTGTTCTGGCTTTTTTAGATATTTTTTTAATGTTTTTACGAGTAAATTTGTAACTTATTGTAACCAAGGGAACACTATTTGTATTCTTAAGTTAACATATTAAAGGAATTTAATGAAATATTATCTTGTATTACTATGTACCGGGTTTTTACTTCTAGCATCATCTGCCTATGCGCAGCCAACAGGTACCGTCCAGTTTTACGGCGGATACTCAATGCCGCTTGGTGACCTTAAGGGAAAATTCGGAGATACTTACGGAACCTGGACAGGCAGTGGAAATCCTGATACAAATACCTACTTCATGAATTCCGGAATAAGTTACGGTATTTATGTTAAGTTCCCGGTTAAGCGTAAAAGCCCTGTTCAGATAACCGGCGGTGTTGGATTTAATGTGTTCAGTAATTCAAAAGTATATAACGATCCTACAGGCGCAGCAGATATTTCGTTGACTCAAAGTCATTTAGCTGTTGTTTTGGGAGCGGAGTATAATTTCTCGAAGAAGAAGTCAAAGCTGAATCCGTTTATAGGGGCAGAAGCAATGGTTAACGTTATAGGCGGCAAGCTGACTATAATTTACACAGATGAAACTAAAAATTTCACAATGAACTCAACAATAAGGCTCGGTCTTCAGTTTGGCGGAGGGATTGATATAGTTGTGCATAATAATATCGGGTTTGTACTTGGGGCAAAATATGCGTTCGCAAACCTTGTGGGTAAATCATACGAAGAAGATTTTGGAACCCAGTATAACTTAGGCGATGCGGCCCATGATGTTAACGGTTCATCATACCCCTCAAAAAACATACAATACCTGCATTTATACGGCGGTATGTCTTTTTACTTTGGAAGATAATTACAATTAATTAACAAATAAAAACTAAAATGAAACTACTGAAATACTTATTGCTTGTTTTAATTTTTTCTTCTGTTTCCTATTCACAGTTCGATAAAACCATTTTACAGGTTGGTATAGGTATTATTGAACCAATGGGCACTACATCAAAAGGCACATATTATTCCAACTACACGCTTGGATCTACAAATGTACTTGGTATTGATTCAAACTTCATGAGGAACAATTACGGTTTAAAAACCGGTATCGGCTTATTCGGTAAAGCTAAGTTCAACTTTGATAAATATGCTGTTACAAGAGGCGTATTATTTGCTGCTTTCAATACTTTCAATACATTTGAACCATCAAAAAGCGGTAACATTGGCGTACAGGTAATAAACATCAATAACCAGTATGATACCATACTTACGAGCGTAAATTATTCATACAGTTTCAACACGTTTTCATTCGGGCTTGGATTTGAACTTGCCCCAACTTCATTTACAAAGACAGTAAGTCCGTATTTTGGAGCAAATATAGCTTTCAACCTGATGAACGGAAAACTCTCAAGAACCGAAAACAGGGTTGATAGTGTAACAACAAGTTTCTCTGATTTCAGGATTGGCGTTAATTTTGATGCAGGTATCGAATTCAAAGTAAATAAGCAGTTCGGGCTTGCACTTGGAGTTAAATATGATCTTGGAAACCTTCTGCTTAAGAATACAAATGGCGGCGTAGCCGATGCTATTGAATGGGGCAAATCAAACGCTTCATTGAACGACGAAGAAGGCACTTTTTATTCAACCATCTACGGACCGGTTCTGTCTTCAATCCGCAGAGAGGTTAGAAGCACAAAAAAAGATATCAACTGGGGCACAATATATTTAGCCGCAAATATATATCTTGATAAGCCGAAAACAACAGGCAAGACAACAAAGAAAAAATAATTTTTCTTATCACGCATTATAACCGGGCAAACAGGTTGATAAAACAAATTGACAGATATATAGTTATTCAGTTTGTAAAGAATTTCCTGTTTGCCCTTTTATGTTTTATTTTAATTTTCATTCTTGTTGACCTTTTCGAAAATCTCGATAAATTCATAGATAACAAACTCAGCTTTGGAGGGGTGCTTAATTACTACCTGTATTTCATCCCTGAAATAATCAGGCTGATAACTCCAATAGCAGTTTTACTTGCAACGCTTTTTACAGCGGGCAGAATGGTTAATTTCAATGAGACCATCGCGGTTAAGAATGCAGGAATAAGCCTTGTCAGATTCATGATGCCATTCCTGGTTATGGGAATGGTTGTTACTTCTATTTCACTTTACTTCAATAACTGGGTAGTACCTGAAGCCAACAAGCAGAAATTTTTTATTGAACGCAACTATTTAGGCAAGAATAAAAATGTTGTTGGCTTAAATAAGCTTTATTTTCAGGATTCCAAAAACCAGCTTGTTTTGATCGACCAGTTCCTGGAAACTGAAATGGCAGCAAACAGGGTTTCAATTCAGCTTTATAACCCCGATACACTTACACAGCTGGAAAAACGTATTGATGCCGAAAAAATGAAATGGGAGAATGGTAAGTGGATACTCATTAATGCCGCGGAACGCGAACTTAACGACACTACTGAAGTGCTAAAGAGCTACAGCAATATCGCGGCATCGGATGTACCGGGATTCAATAAGCTGAACTTAATACCAAGCCAGATCACCCGCAAGCAGCTTAAACCTGATGAAATGAATTACGGCGAGCTTGAAGAGTTTATTACAAGCCTTAAAAAAGGCGGACAGAATACCGACAGGCAAATGGTTGATTTTTATTCAAAGATATCATTTTCATTTGCAAGCCTTATAATTGTTGTATTCGGCATATCAATTTCGACCGGCTCAAAAAGAAGAAAAGGGCTTGCTTTGCAGTTCGGTATAAGTATACTTGTTAGTTTTGTATATTTGGGCTTCATAAAGATTTCGCAGTCGTTTGGTTATAACGGCGACCTCGATCCCCTGCTCACCGCATGGCTGGCAAATATCGCCTTCGCCGGCTTTGGTATGGCTAATTTGTACTTTAAGAATTATTGATCCTTATTCCGGAGCAACAAGCTCTACTTTAATCCTATCAGGGTCTTCAAAAAAAAGAGCATAGTAATCTTCACCGCCTGCAAATGGATGTTTCTCTTCGTATAGAATTTTAATCTTTTTGTTTTTCAATTCAATTGTCATCAAATCAACAAATTCCCTTGATTCGGCATGAAATGCCAAATGGTTTAAACCGGTTCTGCACCGGTGATAAGGCTCATCCATGTATTTTTTTTCAGTTTGAACAAACACGATATATGTTTCTCCCAGAATAAAACTTACGCCTGAAGCCCATTTTGAATACAATTTGTACCCCAGTCTGCCCAAAAACCATCCCCAAAATTCTGATGAAAGTTTCAGATCAGAGACATATATTTCAACATGGTGCAATTTACCCGCAGTATTTTCCATTTTTCAAATCATTTTGTTTAAATGAAAAGATATTCATTCGGCAAATATAAACAATTTTTTTGCTGTAAAAGATTTACAAATTCAGCATTCAGGAAAACAGGTGAATAACTAAAGCCATGCCTGACACCACCAGAAAAAAAGAAGAAAAGGGTTGGCATTGCAGTTCGGCATAAGCATACTTGTAAACTTTGTATATTTAGGCTTCATTAAAATTTCGCAATCATTTGGGTATAACTGCGATCTCGATCCCCTGCTCACAGCCTTGATGGCAAACTTTGCGTTTGCAGGGTTTGGCATGGCGAATTTATACTTTAAGAATTATTAGGAAATTTATTCTTTTGGTAGATGACTTTTTTAAAAATCAACAACACTAATAACGATAGAATTTCTTGAAAAAGGAATGATATAATTATCTTAAAATAGCGACATAGGAGTTTTTGAATTATAATTTTTCTGCAAAACAGTTAACCCTTGGCAGTTCTTCAACTTTACAGAGGCAAATGGGGACTTTTTTCAGAAGTGTTTGAAACCCTTTTCATCAGTTCCAGCAGAATCTCCCTGAAATGAATTCACAGAAAAAGCCCACTATCATCCATTTTGTGTAAATTATGCATATTCATACCTGTAAGCGTGTTCACAACCGGACAGCTATTTCTTTGTTTCACATATATAGGCTCTCTAATTTGCGGATAATCAGGATTCAAATTCAAAAAAAATAATTCAAAAAGAGAGAAAAAAATGAATAAATTATTTCCAGTTATAACAATTCTATACTTAATTTTTCCGGCGTTATCATATTCTTCAGTTACAGAAAATTTCTGGTACACAAACAGCAATCCAACCGTAATGCATAGCAGTGCAATTGTAAACTGCGGCACATCACAAACTGTCAGTTTCAGGATCGGTTATTTTTATAATTCCGGCTGTCCATGGGGCTTTGGCTCAAATCCTTACAGGTTCACTTTTGAATTATACCGGGACGGAAGCTTAATTTCCTCTCAGACATTTCAGACTTCATCATGCTGGGCAAGAACACACTTCACGAATATTTCAGCCACACCCGGATCATACAAAGCAAAGATTAAATTAGAAAAGAGAATCGCTCCTTTTGCATGGAGCACGGTGGAAACAAAGTGGACAAGCATTATTACGGCTGCCAACAGTCCCGCTATTCCGGATTTTAACATTAACGGGATCTCAGTCCCCACCGATGGTTCACCAATTAATGTAAATGTATCATATATAAGATTAAATGCCGGGGCATGCCAATGCGAAACAAAATATTTTATCAGCGTTCAGGAAAGCGAGGCAAATTGGGACCGCACATACGACTTTGAATGGGGAAGGTGGTTTACCGGTGCGGCATTAAATAATTTAAATCTTCAGCAGCTTACAACAGCATACAGCTATCCCCCTGACTTCACCGGACCCGCAATGAGGCAAGGCAGTCCTCTTATCAGCGGAAATCTCGGGAACGGAAATACCCGATATTACAGGGTTAATGTATGTACTGGAGAGCCAAGCTGGAACTGTAAAACGGCTCTTATAAGGGTCAATTATTAAAGCGTTAATTTCGCTCATGCAATAAATATTTTTATATTTCTCAAAAAACCAATGATGATATGCAGGTAAACTGCATATCATTTCATATTTACTGATAAGCAAAACCACCGAGATTTTTTTTTACAACTAAGGCATCCCTGAATTCATCTCCGCTGATTAATGAGATGCAACCATCTGGTTAATAGTCAGATGCCCGAATGAGAATTATAAGTCAACATTCCCTGCGATATAAATCATTTCAATTGCTGAAGATTCTCTTCGCCTGTTTTTGACA
>CAZQYL010000008.1:0-5837 GCA_964597425.1 uncultured Ignavibacteriales bacterium
AAATATTTTTTTTGTCGATGCCAATACTGGCATTGCGATCGGGCTATCCGGGACTATCAGAAAGACCACAAACGCCGGAGCGAACTGGTTCGCACAAACGGTTCCGGCTGATAATCTTTACGGTATTTTTATGCTGAACGCATCAACGGGTTATATCAGCGGAGACGCGGTATTTTACAGAACCACTAACGGCGGCACTACCTGGGTCGATCCGGGCGGACCTGTAAGGCTGCACCGCGGGATATTTTTTGTTGACGCAAATACAGGATTTACCTGCTCGGGCGTTGGCGCATTGGATAAAACCACAAACGGCGGCTCTGTGTGGACGGCGTTGACATCAGGTACAACTCAAAACCTGAGCAATATTAAGTTCATTGATGCATCAACGGGATTTGTCTCAGGATATGGAGGCACAATACTTAAAACCACTGATGGAGGCTCAAACTGGTCAGCCATGACAACAGGCATAACTGATCACCTTTTTGCATTAAGTGTAATTAATTCGAATGTAATTTATGCCGGAGGCGAAAGCGGTAAACTCATAAAATCAACCGATGGCGGCACAAGCTGGAATATACTTACTTCAGGAATAACAGGCAGGATAACTAATTTCAGTTTTTTAAACGCTAACACAGGCACAGGAAGTGCCAATGGTAATTTCATTATCCGCACAACAAATGGCGGGGTAAGCTGGGAATCACAGTTAAGTCCGTTGGCGGGGCAGGACTGGAACAGCGTAGCGTTTGTAAATGTTCAGACAGGTTTCATAGCAGGCTCAGCAGGCAACATAATTTATACAGTTAACGGCGGATTTCAGATACCTTCAGCCCCGGTTTTAACCGCACCGGTAAACGGTGCAATAAATGTAAGTTTGAATGCTTTACTTGATTGGGACTCAATACCCACCGCCAAAACATACCAGGTGCAAATTGATGAAGATACTTCTTATGCTTCACCTGATCTTGATTCCTCATTGATAATTTTAAGCAGAATGAATATCCCTTCGGGCGCCCTGCTGAATAATACGCGTTATTTCTGGCGCGTTCGCGGACAAAGTGAAGGCGGTATCGGGCCGTGGTCATCCAGTTTTAATTTCAGAACGATTGTAGCATTGCCAAACGCACCCGGGCTTATAACGCCGTTAAATGGTGCTTCGAATGTTTCTTTAACGCCATTTTTTGACTGGGACAGCACCTCACCTGCTGATTCATATACCCTTCAGGCGGCACTTGATACCTCTTTCTCACCCCCGCTTGCAGTGTTCTATTCAGGCATAACACAATCTTTTTTCAATCTGGTCACATCTCAGCTTCAGAATAACTTCAGGTACTATTGGCGCGTTAGCGCGACTAATATTGCGGGTACGGGTCCATGGTCCGCGGTATCTAATTTCACAACATTGCTTGGAATGCCTGCAGCGCCTGCGCTGCTCTCACCCGCAAATTTTGCCACAGGTGTAAGCCTCACTCCCCTGCTGGACTGGGTAGAAGATATTTCGGCAACATCATACCAGGTTCAGCTTTCACAGGATTCAACATTTGCTTCAGTGTTATGGGATACAACTGGGTTCAATGTTTCGCAGGTTCCTGTAAGAGCCGGCTTGCTTACTAATGTACAGACATATTTCTGGCGGGTAAGAACAACAAATCCTATAGGCACGGGTCCATGGGCAAATCCGTTCAGGTTCATGACATTGCTTATTCCTCCCGTTGCGCCTGTACTTGTTGATCCGCCAAACGGTGCAGTGGATATATCAACAACTCCAACATTGAATTGGGATAGCGTTCAGTATGCTGCTTCATTCAGGGTGCAGCTTTCAACTGATTCAACATTTACTATTCCAAATTTAATAAATGCCGGCGGTTTAACTTTTTCGCAATATAATGTGCCGGGCGGAATACTTAACAATAACACTACGTATTACTGGCGGGTAAATGCAACAAATAATGCTGGTACGGGACCCTATTCACAGGTATGGCGTTTCCGCACAGTTACTTCACCGCCTGTTGCCGCGCCTACACTTCTTGCACCGCCAAACGGTTCTATAAACCAGCCATTGAATTTAACACTTGACTGGAACGATGTATTCGGCACGGCAGGTTATAAACTGCTTGTATCTTCTGATTCATTGTTCAATACCACATTGCTTGATACTACAATAGTGCCCTCACAGTTTTCTATGCCTTCAGGTCTGCTGAGCGGCAGCTCGGTTTATTACTGGCGTGTCAGGGGATTCAATGTGGGCGGTTTTGGACCATGGTCGGTTACCTGGCGTTTTACAACCCAGATAATTGGCATAGAACCTATCAGCACCATAATACCAGATAGATATATGCTCTACAATAATTATCCAAATCCTTTTAACCCTGTTACCACTATTAATTTTGATATACCTTCCGGTGTGAATTCCGGTGTTGAACTTTTTATATATGATGTAACAGGCAGAATTGCAGCCGTACTTGTGAATACAACATTGCGTCCCGGCAAATACAGCGTCGTATGGAACGCATCCGGTTTTGCCAGCGGTGTATATTTCTACAGGCTTTCAGCCGGTACATATACCGATATTAAAAAGATGATAGTAGTTAAGTAGGTTGTGTTTAAGAAACTGCTTGATAATACTGATCCTTTTTCCCTTGCAAACAAATTTCGCAGAAAAAGATTCAGAAATTTCCTGGAGTATACAAAAGATATTCCCCTGCCTGTTACTATACTTGATGTAGGCGGAACCGCTGACTTCTGGAAGCAGATGGATGCGGAGGATAACTCAGGTTTTGTTATAACTATTCTGAACCTTGATGAACCCAAAGTTCAGCAGCTGGGAATTTTCAGGTTTGTAAAAGGCAACGCCGCTGATCTTTCTGAATTTGCAGATAAGAGCTTTGATGTGGTTTTTTCGAATTCAGTGATAGAACATATCCCCTCAAAAGCAGATAGGCAGAAGATGGCTGATGAGATAAAACGAGTAGGAAAGAAATACTTCGTTCAGACTCCAAACTTCTACTTCCCTTTTGAACCGCATTTTCTGTTTCCATTTTTTCAGTTTCTTCCGGCAGGTGTTAAGCGGTACATGCTGCAGAATTTTAATATGGGCTGGTTCAAAAAATGCGCCAATAAAGAAGAAGCCGCAAGGCTATTGGAGGAAAACTCGCTGCTTAAACTCCGGGAATTTAAAGATTATTTCCCGGAAAGCGCCATTTTGAAAGAGAAATACCTTTTCCTCAACAAGTCCTATATAGCTGTAAAAAGATAAGTTCCGTTTATTCCTACAAATTGCCTCACTTATAATCCCTAACTAAAACTCACATTTTCTTCACCCGTGAAAGTATCATTAAATCAGTTTGACGTGTATTTTGTAAACTCGTGCTCTGCCTTATTGAATTAGTTGTCACTAGCCAGTTATTTTTGTATGTCATCAGTTTAGTAGGGAAACTAAAGATACAGAAAAGATTATTTACAGAACTAATCTTTAATTAAACTTACTAAATGAACAAAACACTTATTTTCATCTTTTCACTCATCCTTTCAATGCATTTAACACCTTCAACACTTTTTTCACAATCCAATCCAACTGCACAGCAGATACCATATTACACAGATTTTGCAGGTCTAAGCCACAGTTCTACCACATTTCCCGCAGGATGGCAGGGGTGGAGAATATCCTCATTGGCAGGCAGCAATTTTGATCTGAAAGCTCCTTCTTCAAACAGTTCTCTGATTTCAAGAGGATATGCATCAAACACTACCAAAGGCATATACAATTACAGCGAAAAGCTTGGCTTTTTAAATGCTGCAGATGGCGATTATTCATTGGTTCTTGCTCTGAAAACAACGGGCAATACAAATGTAGTTGTGGAGTACGCTGTTATGACCCTTAGAAATCCATACAACGGTTCAACGAATACAAGAATAAACGGAGTTGAGCTTCAGTACAGGGTTGGAACGACCGGTGAGTTCAAGTCGGTAAATTCAAGAGTGTACATTAACAACACAACTACCCAAACAGGTACCACAACAACTGAGCAAAACAGCCAGGTGTATTCAGTGGAATTGCCTTCAGAATGCAGCAATCAGAATGTCGTCCAGGTAAGATGGATATCAAGGGAGATTACCGGAACAGGAAGCTACCCGGGGTTTGCAATTGATAATATTGATGTTACTGCTTTTGGCAAAGTTACAAACTATTATTATAAAGGTACCGGTCAGCTGAGCACACTCGGCAGCTGGTCATCCACACCGGATGGCAGCGGTTTTTCACCCGCAAATTTCACCGATGGATACCAGAATTTTACAATCAGTACAGGTTCAGAAGTGAATTTCAGTGAATACTGGACTGTAAGCGGAACAAATTCCAAAGTGATAATTGGAGATGGCGGCAAATCAACAATATTTAAAACCATAAACAGCGCTCAGCTTAACGGCGTTATAGATATCCGCACCGGCTCAAAGCTGGTTATCAGCCAAGCAACAAGCAATTTGCCTGTATTAGGAAATTTGTACCCGGGTTCTTACATTGAAATATTATTCAATGCTTCGCTTTCAAACCTGCCAGCTGAATGTACTTATGAGAATCTGCTGCTGAATTCTTCAGGGGGACACACATATTTGTTCAGTATAAGCTCACCCGATATATTGGTAAAAAAAAATCTTGAGCTTATAAATACAAAATTGAACATTAACGGTTCAGAAAAGTTCAAACTTCAGACCGGGGGAAACATAAAATTCAGTTCATCAGCATCACTCACAAGCAGTTTTTCCAACCTTGCTGAGCTTGTTTTAACAGGAAAGGAATCGCAGGTAATAGAACTTAACAGCATCAATCTTGAATTGAACAGTCTCACAATATTGAATCCCGCCGGCGTGACACTTTCCGAAACCGGCGGAAGCTCAAATATATATCTTTCAACAGGATCGGCAAATGTGCTGAATATGAACGCCGGCAATATTAAACTGAACAGTAATAAGCTAATTTTAGGGTCAGGAACTAACGAGCCGGGCACTCTTAACTATACTTCCGGCTTTATCACAGGCCAGGGATCTTTTGGAAGGTGGTTTAATAAGTCCGCACTTCCAACAACATTCAATTATGCATTCCCAATGGGAGCCGGCAATAATGATAGAGGCATATCACTTGCGTTTTCAAACTCATCAATTACATCAGGAGGTATGCTGACAGTTAAGCACAATGATCTTCAGGGCTCTCTAGCGATAACACCATTTAATGACGGAGTATTAACTATTGACAAAAAAAGCAATATGTCATGGGTCATAACACAAAGCAGCAGCTGGAATCTGGGTACGAGAACCGTATCAATGAAAATTAGCTCACAGGGACTTGAAGGCGTAAACGACGTAAGCAGCCTGACTTTGGTAAAGAATAATGTAAAAGCCGGCGGAACGTTTTCCAGCGGTACCGGCTCACCGACCAAACCTGAAGTAAACAGACTTGGTATGAGCATAACTGATATAGGCGGTACCGGGGGCACAGGAAATTCATTTTCTATAGGCGCATCAACCGGCAACCCGCTTCCGGTAACAATTTCATCTTTCACATGCAGCGCGCTTAACAGGGATGTTGTGCTGAATTGGGTCACTGCTATGGAGTTAAATAACAAAGGATTTGAAATAGAATACAGCAAAAAAGAGGAAAGCACCGGTTCATATTCAACATGGGAAAAAACAGCTTTTGTAAACGGTAATGGCAATTCAAATACAGAAATTGAATATGCTTACTCAGTAAAGAAACTGAATGACGGTACTTATCGCTTCAGGATAAAACAGATAGATCTGAACGGCAATTTCGAGTACTTTTCACCTCAAAATGCAGCTGAAGTTGT
>CAZQYL010000008.1:5937-24116 GCA_964597425.1 uncultured Ignavibacteriales bacterium
AGCGGAGAGGTATACTCAAAGACAATGAAACTGGTATTGGTAAAATAAAGGAAAATAAAAAAAGTGCTTCTATTTTTACAGAAGGCTCTCGTTTATAGAGAGCCTTTTGCTTTTTGGTTAATACGCCTTGTAGCTGTTAAAAGTAGAAATTAGTCATTTAAGTCCTTTGAAAAAAAATGACTTATGTCTCATATACCGTGATTTCGTAATATTGATGTTTTCACGTATCCCTGATATTCCTACAACAACGAAAAAACAGAAAAAAACTAATCGTCTTAAATATATGTAGTTAATATACCTCTTTTAAACTGATTTCATAAGTCAATGCAAAAGCCATAACTACTAGGTGGTATTTTTACAAAACGACCTGAAAACCCTTGAAAATAAAGAGTTTGTTTATTAAATAGCAAGTGGGGTAACATCAATTTAATACATTTTTCATCTATATTTTAAAGTTTTGCAAATGGCAGGCTTTTGGCTTTTGCTATTTGCTTTATAATAACGATTTTTAATTTAATCAAATTAATTATATGAAAAAGCTATTCTCTCTCTCAGCCCGTTTGGGCTACCTGGCTGCGATCATTGCTCTGGTCGCGCTTTCATCTCAATCAACGTTTTCACAGATCAGCGGAACGAAAACCATTCCGGGTGATTATGCAACTATTTCAGCTGCTATAACCGCGCTAAATGCGGGCGGTGTTGGTGCAGGCGGAGTTACATTTAATATTGCCGCAGGATATGTTGAAACTATGTCTGCAGCAAACTATACCATAAACACACTCATCAACCAGCCAAGTGCATCTAACCCTGTAATTTTTCAGAAATCAGGCGCAGGCGCAAACCCGAAACTGCAGACAACAGCTGCCGGACTTGGAACTATAACAATTTCTTCTTTCGGAAGCAATGGCGATGCATTCATAAAATTGAACGGCACTGATTATGTTACTTTTGACGGGATAGATATGGAAGATCTGTTTACGGGCGTGGTAACACTGGGTAAAGTTGAATATGGCTTTATGCTTTGCCGGGCATCTGCAACAGATGGCTGTAAAAATATCACTATAAGAAACTGCCGAATTGTAATGGCATTGAATAGTGTGACATCCGTTTCAGCGGGCATCTACACTGCCAGTTACACCTCTGCCGGAGTATCAACAAGCGCTACAAGTATCGGAGGAAGGCACGAAAATATCTTTATTGACGGGAATACAATTGAAAGAACGGTAACCGGTATGTATTTTAACGGAACCACAGATGCAGTTGCACCTTATAATTTGTACGATAATAATATCCAGGTTGGCGCAACTACGGGAAACACCATAATTGCAGGTTCAAGAACATCAACAAATACTGTAACACAGTACGGAATTTATGCAATATACGGCGATAGCGTTAAGTTCAACAACAATACTATACGTATGTTTACCGGAACGAACCTTGCAACACATTACGGTATTTTCACTTCAACAGGAACAAACTCAAATATTGATATAATTGGCAATACAGTTTCAGATTCAACAAATGTGGCGGGTTCATCACAGCAGATCGGTATCGGGAACACTTTCGGTGCATCCGGGACAAACAATACGGTAAACATTCAAAACAATAATGTTTCAAACTGCGTACACAACTTCGCAACAGTCCCGACTGTATCCTATATTCAGAATTCGGCCGGAGCATTTACGATCAATATAACCGGCAATACTGTCAGCAATAACACAGTAGGAGCAGGAACTTCAACTTCAACAGGAACAATTACAGGTATTCTGCAAAGCACCGGCAATACTACGGTGGGAGCTACACTTACTGTTTCAAATAATACAGTGAACGGTTTAACTAGAAGCCAGTCAGCAGCAGGTACAGGTCAGCTGATGGGTATTCAGTTTGGCGGTATGTCTTACACTACAACTGTGAACAACAACAGTGTTCAGAACCTGGCAAACGGAAGCAGCACAACAAGTACATTGGCAGGAATATATAACGCTGTCTCTATAACAGGCGGTACATATACATTTTCTAACAATACTATCAATAACTTAACACGTTTGGCCGGTCATACCAGCGGTGCCACGTATGGTTTATACACCAGCAACAGCACAACCAATGTAATTTCATTTGGTAATACTATTAGCAATATTTCAACCGCTTCCACTACATCAACCGGTTCATTTTACGGTTATTATAACTTCGGTTCAGCTAACAGCGGCGTTGAAAACTTTTACAGTAACACAGTATTTAACATATCACAAACTTCAACATCTACAGGCTTAACTTATGGCGCGTATATAGCAACAGGCGCCTCTGCTCCATTCCCAACCAAGCAGATCTACGGAAATACGATCTACAATATTTCAGGCGGTACGGGTCAGACCGGAGCTTTATATACTAACTACGCAGCAACAGGAAATATATACAAAAACAGGATATATAATATTTCAAGTTCAGGAACAACAGGCGCACCCCAGACATACGGTATGCTTCTGCAGGGCACAAATACAGCATCAATCTACAATGTATACAATAATTTTGTTCAGGAAATAAAGGCACCAAACGGCAACCCTGCGGCAGCGCCTTACGGCAGTATCATGGGTATCTGGGTAAACGGCGGTGCACAGGCAAATATTTTTAATAATACAATCTATCTCGATGCGGTTTCTGTTGGAGCAAATTTCGGTACAATGGGTCTTTATTGCTCAATTACACCCACACAGAATATGCAGAACAATATCATCATAAATAAATCAACTCCTAACGGTGGTGGTTTAACAATAGCATTTGTTAGGAATGGAGTAAGCCCCGGAACATACAGCGCAAGCAGTGACAAAAACAATTTATACGCAGGCGCACCGGGCGCAAACAGGTTGCTTTATTATGATTATACAAATTCAATTCAGACTATAGCTGCATATAAATCATTCTGGGGCACAAAGGATCAAAGCTCCGTAACTGAAAACACAGCATTTATCAATACGGCAGTATCACCATATGATCTTCATTTAAGCACTTGTACTCCATCACAATGTGAAAGCGGCGGAAATGTTGTTTCTACACCGATTTCGATCACTGATGATTATGATGGCAATGCAAGATATCCAAATGCCGGATATCCGCAGTGCTCTACATACGCTGCAACAGCTCCTGATATCGGCGCTGATGAGTTCGCAGGACAATTCCTTGACCAGATCCCGCCGGTAATTTCATATACAATTCTTGGCAATACCAATAGTATAGCGAACCGTTCATTTACGGGTGTTACTATAACTGATGCTGCCGGTATAAACGTAACATCGGGTACAAAACCCAGGTGTTATTATAAAAAATCTACTGATGCGAATACTTATACAGGAAATACATTTTTTGATAATGGATGGAAATGGGTAGAGTCCAATGGTGCAAGCTCACCGTTTGATTTTACAATAGATTACTCGATCATTAGCGGCGGCAGCGTAACCACAGGAGAAACAGTACAGTACTTTGTGGTTGCACAGGATCTTGCATCAACACCAAATGTCACAATTAATTCAGGTACACCGGCCGGTACAGTTTCCAGTGTTGCTGATTACGGAAATATTTTCCCGTTAGGCGGAACAATTAACGAATATAATGTTTCAGCAACGTATTCCGGCAACTATACAGTAGGCTTAACCGGATTTGATAACTTCACTTCATTCACAGGTGCCGGCGGTTTGTTTGCACAGCTGAATGCAGGAGTAATGACAGGAAACATTACAGTAAGAGTAACAACAAATATTACAGAAGACGGAACAAATGACCTTAACAATTTAAGTTACGATGTCCCGAATGCAAATTATACACTCAAGATCATTCCAAATGATGCATCTGAGAAAGTGATCTCAGGAAGCGTAGCTGCAGGCTTAATGAGATTTGACGGCAACGATTACGTTACTATTGACGGTAACAACGGGCTTGATGCCAGCGGAACCCAGTATTTGAGATTCAGGAATACAAGTGCTGCAGGACCAACGTTCTCATTCTTTAATGATTCAAAAAATAACACAATTACAAATTGTATAATTGAAAGCAACAATGTTAACGTGGCAACACTGCCGGGCACAATACTCTTCGGTACAACTTTGTATACCGATGGTAATGATAACAATACATTCAGTGATTGCGAGATAAGAGATAACAGCGATGCATCAGGTCAGCCTACAATTGCTGTATTTTCAGGAGGAAGTACAAGTACGGTTGCACAGAGTAACAGCAATAATTCATTCACCGGCTGTAATATCCATGATTTCTTTACAAACGGTCAAACAGCGAATTCTGCGTTCTATATGTCCACCGGAACTACCGCCTGGACTATAAGCAACAACAGCATCTATCAAACAAGTACAAGAACAACTACTGTTGCAACTGGTTACAATATTGTTTTCCTCAGCAATTCACTGGGTGATGGTTTTACAATAACCGGTAATTCTATCGGTGGAACTGCTCCAAACTGCGGAGGAACACCATGGACTTTGACAACATCAACAGCAGCAATAACGAATTTCCTGTACGCTATTAGATTTGCCGCTTCAGGAGTTACTAACGCTTCTACGATATCCAATAATACAATTGCTAATTTCGATATCACATTAGATGCGCCTGCGGCAGCAGGTACGCTTTATTTTGATGCAATGCTGCTTTCTGCAGGAAATATTAATGTTTCAGGCAATACAATTGGTTCACAATCAACAAACGGTAATATTAAGCTGACTAATACCTCCGGAACTAATGGTCTTGGAATGTTTGGTATTGATATGCGCGGTGTAGCCGGTTCAATAACCAATAATACAGTCGGTGGCTTTACTTATGCCGGGGGCAATACAGGTACACTTATAATGGTAGGTATTAATGAAGGCTCTACAACTGCCACATCTGTCATAAACGTAACCGGCAATACAATTGGCGGCTCGGTTTCAAACAGTATGTATGACTCCAGGGGCGGAGTAACAATTGGACAGTTCACAGGTATAAGATCAACTCAGGCTGGACCAACTGCGCTTTGCAGTTATTCCAATAATACTGTAAGGAACATGACCGATCTTGGTTCCGGCGGCGGATTTATGACAGGAATTTCGCATTCCGGCGCTACACCGGTCTCTATTAACAACTGTACTATCAATGATCTCAATTCCGGAAGCTCGCTTGCAGGCGGATTCAGCGGCACGATGACTATGTGCGGAATTTCCCTGACTTCAACAGGTGTAGGTGCATCCATTTCCTACAATACTATTTATAATATTAATAATACTTATACCGGTGTGAACAATACCTACGTTCATGGTTTCCAGGTTACAAGTTCCTCTGCCACGGTTACAGAAACCGGCAATAAAATTTACGGACTTTCAAATCAGAGCACAGGTTCGGGTGTAATAACAGGAATTAACCAGTATTGGGGTGCAGCAGGCTGCACAATCACCAATAACCAGATAACCATTACAAATGGTGAAGCAACTCTTGATAATGCAGGCGGCAAAAAATATATTAATAACCATGATAATATTAACCCGGTTAAACAAAACCCTCTTAACCAGTCACCGGTAAACCAGAATCCTGTTATAAAGACACCTGTAAACAACATAAAGAAGAATACAGGCGAAGGATCAGGCAATCCGGGCGGCGATAAAAAAGGCGGCAATGTACCGAATGTATCTAATGACGGATTAGCAAGCATAAATGAAGATGTACCGGTTACGGAAAACGCTGTAAAAGTAAACTATGAACCGCAGGTTGATTATACCAATGGTTTGACAATTTACGGTATGTATAATGACGCAACAGGCATTCAAAATATCTACTACAATTCTATTTATGTCGGCGGTTCAGCCAGCGCGGGTGCAACCAACTCATATGTCTTCAGAAAATCAACAATAGCTCACAACTTTATCAACAATCTGCTTGTTAATGCCAGAACTAACAGTGGCACAGCAACAGGCAAACATTATGTAATGTACTCTACAGCAACCACAGCCGGTTCACTTAATGCAAACTATAATGTCTACATAGGTTCAAATGCTTCTACAATAGGTTTGTGGAACACTACAGACCAGACATTTGCCCAGTGGAAAACATCACTTGCAAGAGACCAGCAGTCATGGAGCACAACAACATCAGATATCAATCCTTCAAACCTGTTTGCAGGTATTTCAACAGGAAACCTGAATATCAATACTGCTAATACAGAAGCATGGATAGTTTCAGGAAAAGGTATTGCTATAACAGGTCAAAGTACAGATTACTCAGGTGACGCAAGGTTTGTTTCAGTTGGAAGCGGAACAACGGATATTGGCAGTGATGAATTTGGTGCATTAGGTATGAATACTCCAACTGCCAGCGTGGATAATCCTCCAGGAGACGGAGTAATTTCAACCTATACTCTTTGGGGCAGACCGATAGTCAGAATTGCATGGGGAACCAGCGGTACACTTTATCCGGGTTCATTGAATGTTTATTATAATTCAGGTATAAACCCGCCCAACACACTTGGAGGCAATTACTCAAATTCACACACAATAGTGAATGAAGTTGGTGGACCGCTAACCGGCACTACTTATGATATCACATATTATTTTGGTGATAACGAAACTTATACAATCGGCACTCCTGGTGCAAGTACAATACTTGCTAAATACGGTACCGGAGGAACATGGGAAGTATATCATTTATCACAGCCAAGCAGTAATTCAGTGTTAACGTTTAATGCTGCTACCCAAACATTTAACATTGCTGTCAGCGGGTTGTATGATTTTTCAACTTTCGCTTTAACAGATGACGGTTCAGCACTTCCTGTAACAATGGAAAGCTTTGATATAGCAGTAAGCAAAAGGGATGCTATGGTAAACTGGGTAACTGCCAGTGAAATGAACAACAAGGGCTTTGGCGTTGAAAGAAGAGTAAAAACAGATGCAGGTTACAGTTCATGGAAAGAGATCGGGTTCATTAATGGTTCCGGTACATCCAATGAAAGGCATGCCTACACTTTGAAAGACTCTAAACTGAATGCAGGAGCTTACCAGTACAGGCTGAGACAGGTTGATTTCAATAACAATGTTGAATATTTCAACCCGACCAGCAATACTGATGTAATTATAGGTAAACCCGGTGAATTTGATGTTAGCCAGAATTACCCGAATCCTTCAAACCCGAAATCAAAGATCGATTTCTCGATGCCGTTTGACGGAAAAGTAAGCATCAGGGTTTATGATATACTCGGAAGAGAAGTAGCAACTCTGATCAATGAATTTAAACCGGCTGATTTCTATACCGTTGAATTTGACGGAACGAACATAGCTTCAGGCACATATTTCTACAGAATAGTTGCTGAAGGTGATAACCAGAAATTCACAAAAACGTTGAAGATGATTCTTGTCAAGTAATTTTTTTGTGATAGAGAGAAACAGCAAAAGACCGGGGGTAAAAGCCCGGTCTTTTTTTTGCGCAAAACTTAATTGCATACTGCAACTAATGATAAATGATTCAGTTAGTAATAGGGCTTAGAAATGCAAAAATTTATCTAATATTTCTCTAACAATGGTTTGTTAATTTTGTGGTATAGATTATAACTTATACTACGATAAAACCATGAAAAAGACTTTTTCGCTCTTTATTATATTAATTTTTACCAGTTTGCAGACAATAATATCGCAACCCTGGCATTATGATTTCGGCACAGGTACAGGCAGTTTCACAACCAGCGGGATTAGTACTACATTTCTTCCATCACCACCAACCGATTCAGTCAGGATAAGGTTAGGCTCAGCCGGCGGTTCCTTTAACCTTGAAAACCAGGTAATCCCCTTTGGAGCAGATACTTACTTAAGAATTGCAGCTCCAACTTCAACATCAGTAAATAAATTTTCAGTTTATAAGTATACCCCAGGCAAATCATTTACCATACGATTCAAAGTCAGGCTTGGATCTTCATCCGGCGCGAATACTGCCACTGCGGGTAATTTCTATTTTTTCAGCGGGTTAGGTGCCTGCTTCTATGATAACTCACAATTCAGCGGTGCACAGATCTTTTCAGGATTAAGGTTCGTGTTCGGAGCTTCAGGAGCAATTACGACAAGCTACAGAAGTGCAGGTTCCTGGGTGACAACCGGTCTAAGCGGAACGCCGTTTGTGCAGGGGCAGGATTTTACAGTAGAGATATATGGAAATAATTCAACCGGCCCTCTGGCTTATGATCATGGTACCGCTCAAAGCGTTGCACCCAACAAGTGGGATCTGTGGGTTGACGGAATTCTTGTAGGGGATGATCTTGCAAAGGCGCAGTTGGGCAACGATGTAAACATTGATTCGTGGATGTTCTACGGAGAGAACAGTCCCGGCAACGCAGCGAATATTTTCCTCGACGAATTTGATTATCTGAATGATATTGCAGGCACTCCCCTGCCTGTTACGCTGGGTTCTTTCAATATATCCGGCTTTGGCAGAACAGCTCTCTTAAACTGGAGCACTCTTAATGAAATAAACAACTCCGGCTTTGAAGTTGAACGAAAAACCCTGGAAGCAAACATTTCAGGTGACTGGGAGAAAACAGGATTCGTACAAGGAAATGGTACAACAAATGAACCTAGGCATTACAGCTTTAGTGATAATGGACTAAATGCCGGAAAATACAAATACAGGATCAAACAAATTGATTTTAACGGCAATTTTGAATACTTCACTCCTTCAAATTCAGAGTATGTTGTAATTGCGGAACCAAAAGAATTTTCTGTAAGCCAGAACTACCCAAATCCATCAAATCCGGTTTCTAAAATAGATTACCAGCTTCCTTTTGCAGGCAAGGTAAATCTGACTGTTTATGATATTACAGGAAGCTCAGTGAAAGAACTTGTTAATGGTTTACAGACAGCCGATTACCATAGTGTCACATTTGACGGCAGCAGCCTTGCCTCCGGCGTATATTTCTACAGAATAAGCCTCAGTTCCAGTGTGGGCACCTTTTCAAGAACAATGAAAATGATCATTGTAAAATAGAATTGTGAATATATAATTGATTATTGTAATAAAATGCCGGTCAACAAATTGACCGGCATTTTGCTATTCAGTAATTAACGTTTTTCGTTATTGATTTCCTACACGATTCTAGCTAACTTTGTGGAGTTAGATTTCCCTATGAAACAAAATTCAACAAGAAAAACAAGAGAACCAAACAAAAAGCAGAAACAATAACTCTTTAATTTAAACAACCCTAAACGGAGGATTACACAATGTTAACACTTACTTTAAGAACAGCAATTTTAGTTTTTGTACTTGCAGCTTCAATATTTTCACAAGATCCGCTTATAAATGAATATGCGGTTAAATTTGAAAATCCGACAACTGTATCCATAGTCGGAGAAGACGGTTTGATCATGAGGACAACCAATAATGGCGTAAACTGGATAGAACAGGCTACAAATGTAACCAACGTTTTGTACGGTACTTCTATCAGTAACGGCGTTTCATTGGCAGCCGGCGAAAATGGTGTAATATTACGCTCAGTTGATTTTGGCAATACTTGGGATATTCTGCTCCCGGGTGCTACGGTAAGTTTTTATGATGTCGATCTTAACGGCAGTTTAGCTGTAGTTTGCGGAGACAGCGGAATAGTATATTTTTCATTCAACGCAGGCGAGACATGGGAGCTTTCTGATGTTCCTACAACAGCCAGAATAAATGACGTGAAATTATACTCATCTTCAATAGGATATATGGCCGGTGAACGCGGCGCAGTTCTGAAAACATATGACGGGGGCGCAACATGGAGCTTACTGAATACGAGTTTTACCAATCAGAATTTCAACGCTATTGAAGTAATAGATGAAAACAATCTGTGCATAGTTGGTGATGCAGGAACAATCTTTATGAGCAGCGATGGAGGCAACACCTGGTTCGGTCCAAACGGGCTTATGTACGAGTCAGATTTTAAGGATGTAGTTTTCTTTGATGTGAATACAGGCGTTTTGACAGGTACAAACGGGATCATACTAAGAACAGTAGACGGCGGATACTCATGGCAGCCTGCAGCAAAAGAGCCCGGTCTTGATGACTATGATTTCCATGCAGTATCATTCTATGATTCATACATTGGAATTTCAACCGGTAATGAAGGAAAAGAAATTTATACCACTGATGGCGGAATAAACTGGACAGCAACAGCTCCTGCAAAACTTGTGTTTACAGGAAGCAAGCACAGATCAGTATCATTGATGCAAAACTATCCTAATCCGTTCAATCCTTCGACTGTTATTAACTACGAGCTTCCTTTTAACGCCAATGTCAGTGTAAAAGTATTTGATATAACAGGTAAGGAAGTAGCATCACTATTTTCCGGATACCAGAATGAAGGCAAACATAGTGTACAGTTCAACGCATCCAATCTATCCAGCGGTGTTTATTTCTACAGACTGGATGTTGTGAACGGTTCAGCAACAATTACAAAAGTAAATAAGATGATCCTTACAAAATAATTCAAGAAATTCAGCAATATGCCGGAATAATTCTTGTTTCTCCTTCGTATTGTTACTGCTAACGCCGCCCCAAAAAGCGGCGTTTTTCATTATTTTTCAACAATTCTAATTCCTACAAACTGTCTACCCCCTATACACTAGTAGATTCCTACCGTAAAACAATGTATGATTCGGTTTATAGCCCATTTTGATATTTACACTTATTTTCTATAGGAATTAGATCTATTATTGTATTATCTTTGTATATCAATTAGTAAGGGAATATGCAGAAAAGATTAAAAAACTTTTATTAACTAATCTTTTCCAATGAATAAACTGCTCAAACTCTTTTCATTAACACTTCTTTTAATTTTCGGAAATATATCTGAAGCACAAACCATTTATACATGGAATGGTTCCGTTAACTCCAGTTTTTCAACTGCAGGTAACTGGACACCTTTCAGGCAGATCGGGCTTGTTACAGATATTCTTGTATTTGAAAACTCAGGCAACCTGAATGTTACCAATGTATACCAGGTAACAATAGGTCAGCTTATAGTCAGAAACAATACAAACCTGGTATTATCACCGGCATCCGGAAACGCAAAGCTTGTTACCATAAAAGGAACAGCAGGAGAAGATTTTGTTATTGAAAACGGTTCAAGCCTCAGGATATTTGGAAATGACCCGGCGCTTAATTTTTATGTGGGTACAGGCGCTACAGCAGTTATAAACGGCAATCTTACATTTGAAGGTACAATAGCGCATTACCTTAACGCAGCAGACGCTATGGCAATAAGGTTTAAAACAGGTTCAATTTTCAGCCAGCTTTGCCCGGGCAATATGTTTAACACGATCGGTACTGGCAATGCAGTAGTTTTTGAAAGCGGTTCGCAGATGAAGATCAATCATGGCGGAGCTTTGAATCCGTTCGGACTGAATGCTCCGGGTTCAAAAGTACTTTTTGAAGATTCAAGCAATTTGTTAATTACGAACATTAATTCCATTCAGTTTTCCGGCAGAAATATCGCAGACCTTACAGTTGAACAGGGTACAAATATTAATATAACAGAGTCATTTAACGCTGATCTTAACGTTTCAAACATTACTGTTAAGAACGGCGGTTCACTTGTAATAAAGAATACCAACACATCTTTCATTCCGACCATACATATACATGGCAATATTACAGCAAACGGATCATTCAGATTTTCTGACGCTGCTGATAACAAAGTCATTGTCGAAATGAATGGAAGTTCAATCCAAACGATCTCAGGCAATGGTGAACTGATATTCCCGGTAAACCTGAACAGATTTGTACTTTCAAATTCTATTTCACTGCAAAGAGATCTGACTATCAGCTGCCCGGTTGTAGTAAACAGGTTTGAGATCATCAGGAACGGCTTTACATTTACTTTTAATCCGGAATTCGGCAATCCGTTTCACGGAACAAAAACATCAACAATGCACGCTAACAGCAATGAAGGCATAGGCGGCGGCAATACAGTTCCGGTGAACATTCCAGCTGAATATTCAATTTCCCAGAACTATCCAAATCCTTTCAATCCTTCAACTAAGATCGATTTCAGTCTTCCGGTTGATTCAAAAGTTACATTAAAAGTTTATGATATCACAGGGAAAGAAATTTCAGTATTGGTCAATTCCGTAATGCCTGCCGGCAATCATACTGTGGATTTTAACGCATCAGCTCTTTCCAGCGGATTATATTTCTATACGATAAATACAGGTGATTTCACTAAAACGGTAAAAATGATTCTTGCAAAATAGTTACAATATGGGTTTTTATTTAATTAAGCCGCCTGTAAGGGCGGCTTTTTTTATTATCTATATTTATATTGAAATGTATGATTTATAACGAAAATAGCTATTGTATACTTACCTTTAATAAGTTAAGTTTGAAACAGAAGAAATGTTAAACGCTTACAAACATATTCAATATATCTGACAAAACATAATTTTTAGACTATCCATTAAAGGTAGCTAATAGATCAAAATAATTCAATAATTTAACCCTGTATGAAAGAGGCAAAAAAATGAAACTCAACAAAACTCTTGTAACTTTAATCGCATTATTTTTCATCCTGTCTGCTGTTAAGATATTTTCACAAATATCGCTGAATGAAAACAGCATAAAATTTGAAAGTTTAACTACAGCCACACTCGTAGGCCAGGATGGTCTTATCTTGAGAACAGTGGACGGCGGCCTGAACTGGACTGAACAGACAAGCGGCATTACAAACGTTCTTAACAGCAATGATTACATAAGTTATTATGACGATAATGGCAATGAAGTGAAGATGCACATTGCAGTTGCAGAAAACGGCATCATTTTGAAATCTATAGATGACGGCGCTACATGGGTCCAGCAAAACAGCGGATCAATTCAGAATTTAAATGATGTAACTATATATTCACCAAACAATATTCTTGTTTGCGGTGATAGTGCTACATTACTGAAATCTGTTGACTATGGCGTTACATGGACTCCAATAACTATCAACACAACTGAAAACCTAAACGAGATCGCAACAATTGGACCAAGTTTAATGGAAGTCAGGATCAGCTCTGTTGTAGTAGGTAACGGCGGCACCATTTTTGTATCAACCGATAATGATGAGTGGTTCCCTATCGCTTCAGGTACAACTGAAAACCTGCTGACAGCTGCCTTTATGGGCAATGTTGTGATCTGTGCAGGAGATAACGGTACAATTTTAAAATCAATTGATAACGGAACAACTTTTATAGCTGCAACTTCCGGTGTTACAACTAAAATTTTCGATATCAAATTTGTTTCATCAACTGTATTGATCGGAACCAGCGAAGACGGAACTCTGCTTCGCTCAGAGGATGTTGGCGATAACTGGTCAATAATAATTTCAGGCTCAACAGCTGATCTCTTTTCAGTTAATTTCGGAAGTGAAACATTCGGAATTTCAACCGGAAGTGAAAGCACAGAAATATTTACCACAGATGGCGGCGTAACATGGTTAACAAGCATCGTTCCTCCATCAGCATCTAAAAATGTAAATGAACCGGTTAATCTCAGTCAGAACTACCCCAACCCGTTCAACCCGTCAACCGTTATCAGTTATAACGTTATGGATAACGCAAACGTAAGCATAAAAGTATATGATATGACAGGCAGAGAAGTAAGAACACTTGTTAATACTTTCCAGAATGCCGGAACATATTCAGTGAACTTCAACGCATCCAACCTTGCAAGCGGAATATACTTCTATGTTTTGAGAGTAAACTCAGGTTCAATGGAAATTACCAAAACAATGAAAATGATCCTGACGAAGTAATATCAACCCGGTCCGGATATTAACTCCAAATAAAAATATAAACTAACACGCCGATTAAAAATCGGCGTTTTTTATTTATCGAATACTACCTTTATCACGGTATGGGCACTCTCAAAAAGGCTGTTTATTTCGACTAAAATACACATTCAAATTCCCTTCAATTCAATATCCCGAATAAGGGGTATTGAAACAAGTAACGATAACCATTAATTTTGAGTAGTAGAAAACAGTTAGTAATAAAGGGGAAGTATAATGAAAGCGGTAAATTTTATCATCTCAATGTTCCAGGTAACAATAGTCATACTTTACATTCTGTTTTACAATGTTCAGTATGTATGGTCACTTTACGGAACAGTGCAGAATCTCATCAGTACAGTAGCAAGATAAAAACGGAAATATCAAATTGGTTTAGCATCTATAATATTTAATATTTCCGTTTTTTGTAATTTTTTAACTCTTATACAACACTCCAAAAAATTTACAGTTTTATCAGATATTGAAACTTGGCAAAGAACTGCCGTCTGGTCTCAAGAAATCTTCCATGATTAGGCACGGAGCCAATATCAGCCAGGTTATGTGTTGAGCCAATGTAGAATATTGTAAATGGATTCCATTTATAACTCAATAGCGGGTCTATATCAAAACTCTTGCTGAATGAATCATACTGCATAACCAGCCTTAAGAAGAATTTACGGGTAAACTGGAATGATGTTTTATTTCTGAAAATATATCCTGTATAAAGCTTCTCCCCTCCCCTTTCCTTTGAAAGCTCAAAGTAACTATAGTTATTTTCCATAACCAGGTTATGCAGAGGCTTTACAGTAAGCCATGCTTCAGCATTCCAACCCCAGCCAACATACGAGGGATCTTCGAACCTTACAATGTATTTGCCCAATTCAAGAAATGCACCACCGGTTGCTTTACTGCTTGTATTAACGTTCAGTTCCAGCCAGCCTCTGTGTACGCTCTTATGATAAACATCATAATAGTTCTCATTGTTTACAGCAAGGAAGCCGCCGTTCATACTTACCTGGTGCTTAAATTGAATAAAAAATTTCGGGGCAACCCACTGCTCTTTAATTCTGCCGTCGTAATCGTATTGTACACCGGCATCAAAACTCGGCTCAAACCTGAGGATAATTGAATTTTTAGGATAAAAAGTATAAGCCTGCCAAATACCCAGTTCTCTGAAATCATTCTTACTCATATATCCAAGTTCTCTTCTTGCTTCTGGAGGCGCGATGTTCATGAATAACTCAGCATTCCAGTGCCTTGAGTTTCTGGAAAGAGAAAAAGTCCCTCCAAAACCGGTTAATTTTTCACCGTTAAACCCGGCATCATTACCGTTAGAATTGATCTTAGCGGAATTATCATAGAGTAAAGTATCATTTATTTCTTTGGTAAAATATCCAAGTGCTTCCCAGTTGAAATAGTACTTTTCAGCAAAGTTGAATGATCCGTCAAATCCGGCAACCCTGTTATAACTATCTCCCGTTTCATGATCGGTACCAATAAACCCGATAAATGATGATCCCTTAAGGCTTTTCTTAAGCCTTAAGGCATTTCCAAATGATTTCAAATCAGTCTGGATGAAATCACTGCCGTACTTTGAAGGTACTATAAATGGAGTATTCTGATCGTAACCCATAAGGTAACCCACATCAATATCATCGATCTTGCCTATCAGTTTAGCAGTATATAACGGATTATTAAGCATCCTTGTATAAACAACATTAATATATGAATTGAATATATTAGCCCCATCAAGAAAGAACGGGCGTTTTTCCGGATAGAATACTGCAGATGAAGAATTTACATTTATCTGTGCTGCATCACTTTCAACCTGTGAGAAATCAGGATTAAAGGAGATTTCACCCGTGAGATTAGAAGAAAATCCGTATTTGATCCCGATACCCAGATCACCCTTGAACTTCTCATTTTTGAAAGGTGAATCAGGGTTGTAGGGATCTTCCCGGAAACCAAATTGTGAACCTATAACATACGGAAGCAGTTCAAGCTGTTTGCCTTTTTTCAGTTTTTTAAATCCTTTCAGTATGCCTGCCTGGCTAAGGAATTCTGAATTATCTCTGGATACCTTTGCCCATGAAAACTGCGTACGGCTTTCCCTGGGCCTGGTGCGGATGATGTGAACTCCCCACTGCTGTTCATCTTTTTCAGGGAATCTAAGACTTTTGAAAGGAATGGCCAGCTCAACTATCCACTTATCTTTGTATATCTTTGCCTCTGCATCATATAACATATCAAAATTCATCTCTTCACCCTGCCTCGTCCATATTCCATCTCCCTGTATCCCATAGGGGTTAAGGAATATCTCATATGCCTGCTTATGATCATTATATGTATCAAGCAGAATGCCGATATAATCATCCTGGTACATTTTGTCCCTGTCAGAGAGATTAGCCCTTAGTTTTGAAATCCTGTCATCATAGCAAATGAATGCTACATAAAGATAATCATCATCATAAGTCATCTTAACTTCCGTCTGAACTTCTGCCGGCAGGTTATCTCCGGGCTGAATTTCAACAAATCCGCCGGCTGTCTGGGAAGTTTCCCAGACCTGCTCATCCAGAACTCCGTCAACTTTAATTACAGAATTTCCGCATTTTGAAATTGTTATTTCAGGCCTGTTGTTTATATTTACAGTATCTGCCGGAATCGAATCCTGAGTGAACAGCACACTTGTAAAAATGCACAAAAACGCATAATATGCTATAATTTTCAATATCATTTATCTATTTATTGTTAAGACGGAATTGCTAAAGATACAGTTTCAAAGATAAGATGCAATATGTAAAGGAATGGTTTATTAATGACTTGAATATTCAAACCATCACACAAATATTAGCTGAATAATGTATCAATTCTACCGAAATATTTCTCTGTTTTTATTTATTCTTTTTTTACTTGCGCCGTACTGTGTGATTTCACAGAATGAGCAATGCAAAGTATCATCAATTGATTTTTCAGGGAACAGTTTTTATTCATCCGGAGAATTAACGGGCTTCATTGCATCCAAACCCGGGACGATTTATTCACCCCAGCAATTCGAGCTGGACGTAAGAAACATAATAAAGAATTACCAGGATAACGGTTATACTGACTGTCGTATCACGCAAATTGAGGCGCAATATAATTTCGATTCATCAGCAGTTTCTTTGGAAGTAAAAATTGATGAAGGACCGCGGGCGCTGATTGGTGAAATGAATATAACCGGCAATAAACTTTTTTCGACTGACCAACTGAAGAACATTATAGATACAAAAACAGGCGAAGTTCTGAACCCGTTCACGCTCAGTGCCGATATGACAGAAATACTCAATTTGTATGAAAAGAGAGGTTATACTTTCGCTTCAGTAAGTGTAACCGATATCAGTCAGTATGAAACAGGCGGTCAGCAGAAACTTAAAGTTAATATTAAAATTGATGAAAATGACAGGATAAAAATTGATAATATTAAAGTTGAAGGCAACACAGAAACAAAAGAAAATGTAATTGTACGGGAAATAGCCCTGGGTGAAGATAATTCCATTACCAAGGAAAACCTGATAGAGATAAAACGAAGACTTGAAAACCTGGGTTATTTCGAAAGCGTTGAGCAGCCAAAGATACTGAAATACAAGAATTCAACTGTACTTCTGATCAGGGTTAAAGAAGGCAATACAAATACATTTGACGGTATTTTAGGTTATGTTCCCCCTACTCAAAGTGATGATAAGGGTTATTTCACAGGTCTTGTGAATCTCTCGATCCGTAATCTCTTTGGCACAGGCAGAAAAGTTGAAGCAAGATTCAAAAAAGAGATTAAAACTACGCAGGAGCTGGAACTTGAATACCTTGAACCATGGATACTTGGTTACCCTTTAAATATGAATTTCTCTTTCCAGCAGCGAATTGAAGATTCATCTTATACAAAGCGCAATCTGAGTTTGAAAACCGACGCCATGATCTCAAAGAAAATTACTTTGTCGGCAATATTCAATTTCGAACGAGTTATACCCAATACTACGAACAGTATTTTTACACTTTTCGATAGCAGGGTTCTTGGAGCCGGCGCTGAAATTAAGTATGACAGCAGGGATTACGTTTATAATCCATATTCAGGGCTGCTATACAGAACAAGTTACTCAGTGGGTCAGAAGAAGATATACAATACTGCCTCATTCCCTAACCTTGATATCCCGGGTGATTTCACAGTTCAGAAAGGCGCTATGGATATTGATTTTTATTACTCATTCTTTAAGCGCCAAAGTTCTTTGATCGGTTTGCATGGTATTGAAATTCGCTCGCCGCGGTTTGAAGCGGCGGATCTTTTCAGGCTCGGCGGTAACAGTACAGTACGCGGCTACAGGGAAGGGCAGTTCCTTGCCTCACGGGCTGCATGGGG
>CAZQYL010000009.1:0-11439 GCA_964597425.1 uncultured Ignavibacteriales bacterium
AACAGATAAGTTTTCTTTTATCCTAAGGATTAGTCATATCCTTCCAAGACCTTATCTTCCACTTATCTTCTACTGAATTTCGCGCCAGGTTCATATCAACAAAGCCGTAAAAATTTATTACATCATTAGGGTTAAATGTTATTGTAAGGTTAAATCCGCGCTTTACATCCACCAGTAAAGAGTCACCTTCCTGGTATACAATATTATTCCATATCAGGCGCAGGTCCTGTGAATTTGTGAATAAGCCTTCTGTAGTCCTCATATCTGTGGCTCTATCCCATGATACATCTACTCCCAGGTCATAATCAAAATATGAAAATACAAAATCAGGCGCCAGGGTTTGCCCGTATATGCCGGTATCCTTAAATGTATAAGCATACTTAAAGTTCTGAAATACGCCTTCGATGGTTTTCTGGTCTGAGATGATGTTCTCGGTTGATTCACTGTTATCAATACCGGGAGAAAATGGGTTAAAGCAGCTTGCAAGTATAGCCGCTGCGGATAGTGCGAAAAATATATTCAGTATTTTAAACGGACTTTTCAATTCTATATTAATTACTGAAATTAGCTTTAAATTCGCTCCACGTAAAATCTGTATCGTTCTGCCTGAAATCTTCCCACCTGCGTATGTAAAACAACGCATCGCTATCTGTGGCAAGTATAAGGCTCATTCTTCCCCTTGATGATTTTGGAATGTTTGCCTGGTTATGCTGAAAAACAAAAATATAGTCCGCCTGGTACCGCGCTGAATCACTGGAAAACTGGGTCAAGAGCTCGTTATCAAGGAACAGTACTGCCGATGAATTTCCGCCTTCCTGCCTGGATATCAGGTTATCAAGATAATTCTTCTCTGAAAGTATGTTCCAGTTTATGAATATCTGCTCATACTGCAGCTGCGAGCGTGAGTCGGGGAAATATCGGAAATTTTCTGAAGACAGGCATTTGTTATAATTACCTGAATTTTTTTCCTGTATGGAGTAACTCAGATTATCAATTACAAGATCAGCTGAAGTAGGGGGGAAGTATGTTGAGCGGATAGTTTCCGGGTCCTCGGGGTCACGTGTATCAAATATTCCGCATCCCTGGTAAGATACAACAAATATCAAAAATGCAGTGTAATATCTGAGCTTCATTTTCGTAATTGATATACCCTTTAGCACTTTTGTTTTATTTCCTCTTTCTTGCCAAAATTATCAGCCTCTCAGATGTGTTTTTGTTGAATCTCCTGCCGGTATAATCACCAAATGTCCTTATTATCTTCATTCCGCTTTTTGCAAAAGCTTTTGTAAATTCTTCAAGGGAATACAGTTTTATCATTTCGTGGAATTTGTTCACTATGGGCTTTGTACCCTTGGGATCATTCCTTATTATGTAAATGGATTTATATACCGCATTGTTCTTTATTTCCCTAACCTGAATAACCGCATTACGGTTTCTTATTGAAACATCAGAAGGTACAATGTTCTTTCTGAGCGCGTTTTCATTAAGGAAATCAAAGAAGAAGTACCCTCCGGGCTTTAAAGCCGCGGATATACTTTTAAAGACCTTGAAATTTTCGCTGTCCTTTTCAAAATATCCAAAGCTGCTGAAAAGATTGACCGCCAGGTCGAATTCATTTCTGTGGTCAATGTTTCTCATATCCCTGATCTCGAACTTCAGGTGTTCCTTCTGTTTCCTGTATTCGGTTACCAGTTTTTTACGGGCTTCGCCAATGAGAAATGCTGAGAGGTCAATTCCAAGCACATTAAATCCCTTTGATGCGAAGATGAGGCTGTGCCTTCCGTTGCCGCAGGCAACATCAAGAACTCTGGAACCACGGGGCAGCTTGAGTGTCCGTGTTATCAATCCGGCAATTTTCGAAGCGTCCGTACTGTTCCGGTGTTTATAAAGCTCCAGGTAATCTGCTGTGCTGAACCACTTTTTGAACCAGTTGCCTTCTATAGATCTTTTTGCCATGTTATATTAAAGAGTGATCCTGCCTTCAATTGCTTTGGCAATTGTGATCTCATCAGCATATTCCAGGTCTGTTCCCACAGGAATTCCCCTTGCGATACGTGATATCTTTATGTTCAGCGGTTTTATAAGCTTGCTCAAATATGTGATAGTATATTCACCTTCAACACTCGGGTTGAGTGCAAGAATTACTTCTTCAACATCACCGCTTAGCCTCATCAGCAGTTCTTTCACTTTGATATCTTCCGGGCCAATGCCATCCAGCGGTGAGATTATTCCGTGAAGAACATGATACTTACCTTTGAACTCATTGGTTTTTTCTATCGCAAAAACATCACCGGGTTCTTCAACTATGCAAATAGATGATGAAGCCCTTTTTGATGAGTCGCAAATGGAGCAAATTTCTGTTTCGGTGATATTGCAGCAAATACTGCACAATCTTATTTTATCCTTAAGCTGCAGCAGTGCGTTACTTAGATTCACTACTTCATCAGCCGGCGATTTTGCGAGATACATCGCAATTCTGTTTGCTGTTTTCCTGCCGATACTCGGCAGCTTTGCAAGTTCTTCTGCTACTTTTTCAAGTGTTTCTGATGTCTGCATTTTCTATAGAATTCCCGGTAAATTCACTTATTACATTCTGGGGATATTCAATCCCGGTATATTAGGCATTAATCCTGATGTAGCTTTCTGCATCTCTTCCTGCGCCATTTTCTGTGCGGAATCTATTGCTTTGTTTACCGCGGCAACTATCAGGTCTTCAAGCATTTCCGGGTCATCGGGGGTAACAACTTCTTTTTCTATCTGAATTTTTGTAACCTGCAGTTTGCCGTTGGCTGTTACTTTAACCATTCCGCCGCCTGACTCTTCAGTAACAAATTTGTTTTCAAGCTCGTTCTGGACTTCCTGCATCTTTTCCTGCATCTTCTGGACCTGCTTAAGCATTCCCGACATTGGGTTTAGCTTCATTGATAATACTCCTGGTTTAAATTTACACTTATTATCGGCAAATATAAGTATCTAATGGGTAAGTAAAAATGTAAGTAATTTTTCTCGGTTTAGGTTGCCTGTTAACTCACTATCAAACAGGCACTTTCAGTATTCTGTCAGTAATATCCCTGTTGATAGAAAGTATCACGCTTTTTCCGCGGTAATTAAATACTGAAGCGTTTATCTCCATCAGCATTTCATTCATATCTTTTCTGCTGTGTACACTCTGGAAATTATGATAGTAACCTTTTTCAACTGTATGCTTTATGTTGTCTTCATCCTGCGGAATATTTTTCCAGATGCTTTTTAATGATAGACCAATAAACTCTTCGCGGCTGAACCCATAGAGATCGCATGCTCTGCGGTTAACTTCAATTACTTTGTGGTCCTCAGGTGAAAATATCACAATAGCGTCATGCGCCTGTTCAAACAACTTCCGGTATTGCTCCGCTGCGCTTTTAAGGTTGCCTTCCATTTTTTCAAGTTCGCTTACTTTTGAATACAGCTTCTGGTTTATCTGCGATATCTCGGCAGTTCTTTCCTTAACTATCTGTTCCAGCTCTTCGCGTGATATCTCCTGGTTTTCCAGTGCAAAAGTATGCGAAGCTTTCTTTATCAGTGATACGAATGCAACTGTGAAGATAATTATGCTGGCGCCAATACCCGCAAGAAAAGTGAAATAAGTGAACTGCGTGCTGTTTTCGGTAAGCTCTTTTTTCTTTTCAAGGTTTTTGTATTCTTCCTTCTTCATTTTATTCAGAAGGTTCTTGATATCAATATTCAGGATCTTACCTTTATCGAAAATATTCTTATGGAACTTCATGTTGGTTCCTTTTGAATCCTGTATCTCAATACCATCATTAAATAATATGAATCTTTCAGTGATAAGCGGTTTAAGCGCTTCAGCGTTGGCTAGCTGGTTTACATTATCAAGTGAGTTAGACCTGAGCTGCCTAAGCAGCGAGTCAGTAACTATTTTGTTATCATTAATATCTGAAACAAACTGTTTATCGCCGGTCAGGAAGTATCCGCGCCGTGCGGTTTCAGATTCATTTACATTTGAATATATATTATCCATCAAGGCTGTTCTCTGAAAGGTCTGCTGAATAAAATCATGGTCACTGTTCTGATCATTTAGATTCATGTACGTTAACAGCGATACAGATGCTAATACTACTATGCCCAGTATAAATAAAAAAATCAGGGATTGCTTGTTTAAAATTGATTTGCTCATTTGGTCTTAAATTTTAAATAAAGTACCGCTGTTTATTTTGATCTTTTCTTCTGTATAGAATGCTTCGCCGTATTTTGCGCCAATCTGAAATCCGTAGAACTTCGCTCTTGCTTCAATGTACTCCATAAAGCTTCTGCTGCTGATAAATGTTTCTTTCTCCTTTTTGCTGCCTTCGCCCGCTGAATAAAACTGCGATGAGTAACACTGAACAGCTTCCATCTTTGTGGTGAATGAATCGGATATATCAAAAATTATGTTGGGCTCAAATGCATACGTCTGCATATAATATATATTTCTCTTTGCCCTGTATGCCTTTAAGCCGGGTGTCTTTATCTTCTCAAGCCCGGCATAAAATGCCGCATCTTTTACCAAAAAATGAGTGTTATAATGATCAGGGTGCCTGTCATAATGATGGGGAAAAAACAAAACCGTGGGCCTGTATTTCCGTATTGCCTTAATGATCTTAAGTCTGTTTGCAGGGTTATTAATTATGCTTCCGTCACTGATCTTCAGATTTTCACGCAGGGTGATACCAAGTACTGCTGATGCTTTTTGTGCTTCAAGTTCACGTAATTTAACCGAACCGCGGGTACCAAGCTCACCCCGGGTCAAATCTATGATTCCTGTTGTTTTACCTGCATTTGTTAATGCAGAAATTGTTCCGCCGCAGCATAATTCCGCATCATCAGGATGCGCTGCAAAGAACAAAGCGTCAAGCTCTGTTGTTAACTTCAATGTATTCCCCCGTACTAATTTAATGAATATAAATTTTATCTAAAAGGTTAATTTATAATAAAAATAATGATTTATTATGAAACGTTTTAGAGAGAAATTTGGTTAACCAGTAGTAAAATAGATAAATTGTTTTTATCTAAAAGTAATATTAAATTACGAAAACAATATAAAAATCGCATAAAATGAAAAAATTATTACTGGCATTGCTTCTTTTCCCTGTATTATTATTTGCTCAAACCGGCCCGAAGATAGAAATAGCAGGCGGAGATAATATCAATACCGGCAATCACAGAAGAGGACAGGAATTAACATTTGAAATTACTTTTAAGAATATCGGAGACCAGGACCTGAAGGTAACCAGCGTCCAGACATCCTGCGGCTGCTCCAGCGCGCTTGCAAGCGCCGATGTTGTTAAGCCGGGGGAGACAGGTACAGTTAAATTTACCTACAACGGCCAGGGAATGGGTTCAGTTACCAAAGCTGTGATGATCTCAACCAATGAGAACGGCAGCTCAACAAAAAATGTTTTGCTTACGATGAATATGGTTGATCCTCTTACTCTTAACCCGGGTTCAATTATTACCGAAGGTAAAGTTGGCGATGAACTTAAGCAGAAAGCTTCAATTGTTAACTCGATGGATAAGGAAATAGATATAACCGAGATTACTTCGAACACACCGGTTATAAAGATAACTGCAGATAAAATGGCTTTAATGTCAGGTGATACATCCAATCTTGATATCACAATTAAGATATACGAAGAGTCGGCTATAAACGCGGCTATAATTATTAAGACCACTGAAGGTGAATTCCAGATACCTGTATTGGTAGATGTAAAGGCTAATTAGAAATTTAAAGTATTATAAACTGATCATTGAGTAAAAAGACCCTGTTACAGGTTTCGGGTATTTTGGTTCTGGCTTTGCTTACCGGCATTTTCTTCAATCTTTCAAATCCAAACCGCATTCAGTTTGTTGCCAACGAAAAGATAGTTGATTTTTCGGCAAGCGATAGCCTGCTTAATGCTTTAAGGATTCAGGATTCGATCCTTAAAGCCGCGGATTCGCTTAAAAATTCTTCAAATAAACGCGAAGACTCTTTAAGGCTTGCAATGGAAAAGCATATACAGGATTCGATCCTTGCTGTGAACAAGTCAGATTCACTGAAGCGGATTCAGGATTCGCTTAAGACAGTGAACCAGAAGAAAGAAGATTCAATAAAGAATGCCCAGAACCAAACGCAGGATATTGCGAAGCCGGTGGATATTAAGATCGATTTTGCCAAAGCCCTGTTTGATAAAAAGTACCGTTTTATTGATGCAAGAGATGTTTCAGATTACAGCGCCGGGCATGTGCAGGGCGCGCTGAATATTCCGTTCCACGAAATAGAAAAGTATAAAGATAGGCTTAACGACCTGCCTAAAGACCAGGTTTATGTAACCTATTGCAGTACCGCCTGCGATGTGAGCATTGATATGGCATACTATATGGCTAAGCTCGGATTCAAAAAAGTGTATATCTTCCATGGCGGCTGGGATGAATGGAAAGCTGCAGGGTATCCCGCAAATTAAGTATATGAAAAAGTTATTTGAAAATAAATATATAGCACTGGCGGTAAGAGTTGTTCTTGGCGCGGTTTTTATGTACGCAAGTTTTGATAAAATGGCTAACCCTGAAGTATTCGCGGCCATTATTGATAATTATCATATCCTGCCATACCAGTTAGTGAACGCGCTTGCTATCTTTTTGCCGTGGGTCGAGTTCATTACCGGGCTGCTGCTAATTACAGGCAAGTGGGTAAAAGGCTCCTTGCTGATATACAATGTATTACTGGTCATCTTCATTATCGCGCTGTCACAGGCTCTTATCCGCGGTCTGGATATATCATGCGGCTGCTTTAGCGTTAATCCTTCATCCACATCAGAAGTGTGGCTGAGGATAGCTGAGGACCTGGTACTGCTCTTCTTTAGCTTTATGCTTTATAAGCATACTAAGGATGAAGAAACAGATTCTAAAGAAATTGAAAATACTAATTTAATAAATCAACCCAACTAAACTATGAACACAGGAAAAACAGGAAAGATCTTATTTTTGGTCTTTGGGATTTTACTGGCAGGTGCATTTTCAGCATTTCTTGTAAATAAAAATTTACACGATCCCAAAACACATCCGCCCGTAATATCTTTTAAAGAAGAAAAGATAAACTTCGGCGATATCCCGCAGGGACCGCAGGTTAACGGTGAGTTTGAATTTACCAATACAGGACAAAGTGTACTTGTGATCAAAAAGATTCAGCCCGCATGCGGATGTACAGGTTTGGTAGCTGATGAGAAAAAAGAATATCAGCCCGGTGAAAGCGGTAAGATAAAATTTACTTTTAACACAGAAGGCAGAAGCGGCGTGAACGAAAAAACCATCACTATCGAAACAAATCACCCGGTACAGCCTACAAAAGTAGTATCTTTCAGTGCTAATATTATAGTGCCGCCGGCAAAATAATAATATGAAAATAGCTTTATTACAGTTTAAGCCACTGCTTTGCAAACCGGCTGAAAACATAACCCGGATTCAGGAACTGGTTTCAAACTGTAAAGATGAATATGATATTTTAGTAATGCCCGAGCTTGCAAACTCGGGCTATTTATTTTCTTCCCGTGAAGAAGCGCTTTCTGCTTCTGAAGATATACCGAACGGCAGTTTCTGCCGCGCCCTTGCGCAGATTTCAAAAGAAAAAGACGCTTTCATTGTTGCAGGTATTTGCGAAAGGGCAGGGGAAGAGCTCTTTAATTCCGCTGTATTGGTTTCGCCGGATGGTGAGTTTAAGATCTACCGCAAAACTCATCTTTTCTATGAAGAAAAATTATGGTTTTCGCCCGGCAATACAGGCCTGAATGTCTTTGAAATTTCGGGGAAATTCGGGAAGGTTAAGCTGGGTATAATGATATGCTTCGACTGGATATTCCCGGAATCAGCCAGAACACTGGCTCTAAAGGGAGCGCAGATTATTGCGCATCCATCTAACCTTGTGCTCAGCTACTGCCAGCAGGCTATGTTTACACGCGCGGTTGAAAACCGCGTATTCACTATTACAGCCAACAGAACGGGAACTGAAAAAAACGGAGATAAAGAACTTTATTTTACCGGTAAAAGTGTGATAGTAGATCCTAAAGGGAATTACCTTTGCAAAGCGGGAGAGGAAGATGAAACTATCCTCATTGCTGAAATAGATCCGGAAATTGCGAAAGATAAGAACGTAACATCAAAGAATAATATCTTCGAAGACAGAAGGGAAGAATATTACAGTTAGGCGCAAAGCAGATCAGTTTCTGCGCCAGTCAACAAACATACCCTCTCTTATATTATTCCTGTCAGAAAACCCTGCATTAACTTCAACGACATAGATCGATGGATTCATGGAAGGAAGACTTTTTTCTGAATAAGGTACAGTATTCTTGTGTATCTTAACAATCTGCTTTTTGGAGTTGATGAACATTATATCAAGCGGCATTACAGTGTTCTTCATATAAAAACTCTGGTATTCTTCCGCCGGAAACAAGAACAGCATTCCCTGGTCTTCCTGCATATTTTCCCTGTACATTAATCCCAAATGCCGTGTCTCTTCGGTCTCGGCAATTTCTACATCAATTTTCTTCAGCAGTTTCTTTGCTGAATCCTGGAAATATACCTCGCCCTGTTTTTTGAACTGTATCTTTACCGCATCTTTATTGTTAACTGTATCAACTTTTATCTCATCCGGCTGTTTTTGGCATGAGGATAAAAATATCATTACTGATACCAGTAAAAGTAATTTGTTGAGTTTCATTGACTATTATTTTGTGTTTTGAAGTAATTGTATAATTCAGTTAAACCGTACATTGAAATCGGAATAATGACAATGGACATTTGTATCTGATATCTGGGAATATTAAAAAATACCACTGTTAATAATGTTGAAAATAGAAGATAAATATACACTGAAGCAATACTTTTCGATCTACTTTTATTCCTAATGATGAAAAATGTTCCTAAAAAAAATAAGATCAAGGTTGGAATCCAAATGATGAGATAAACTGGTTCTTTTGCACTATCCCTATAAATATCAATTATCCATAATGAATAAATTTTATTCAACGATTCTCTTAATTCTTCAGCTGGGTGAGCATTAATGTATTCCATTGCCAGTTTAAAAGCCATTTCAGATTGATTTATCTCGAAAAATCTATCTTCACTTATCTCACCAATTTTTTCCTTATAAACCAGCGTTGATGAATCATCACCATGCCCGGTATAAAAATTATATCCAAAACTGGAGGTTACAGGTATAAACTTATCAAATGTAATGTAATTTCTTAATGTCCAGGGAGAGATCATAATTGCTGAAATGATGATAATCAGGAACGCATTTTTAAAACGCTTCTTAAATACGAAGTATAGAAAGAAAGCTAAAACGAAGAATAAAGATTCAGCCCTAAAATATAAAAATAGGCCCAATGCAATTCCAAGGATAATGATTGATCTTAAAATTGTACCCTCTCTTAAACCTTTGCCCAAGTCTCTGGTGTTTATTCTATTCAGTATTATAAAAACTAGTAACAAAAGCACCTGGTAAATTATAATAGAATTAAAATTTACAGAAGAAAATATAAGTATAGGTGAACAACATACATATATCGAAGTTAAAACTGCAGTGTTCTTATTAAAAAATTCTTTCGAAAAAATATAAGATAGAATTACAGAAATAACACTCAACAGCGTATTTATGAGCAATATTACGAGATATCCGGTATAGTTATCTCCAAAAAACTTAAAAATTGAATAATACAACATTGGCAGTCCGGGTGGCATGAATGCTGAAGGTACATTTTTGGTTAATGCCAGGAAAGCAAATCCTTCTCCATTCAGCATGTTTCTGGCAATCATTCCAAACTCCCACATTTGCGGGTCATTAAAATCAACAATCAAAAAGGCGGCGATAATTCTTAAAGTCACTGTTGCCAGAACTAGGATAAGAAAAAAAATATTTTTAGATGACTTAACTGTCAAGTCTGTTTATTTCATCCCTTAATTCTGCTGCGCGCTCAAACTCAAGGTCCTTGGCTGCCTCTACCATCTGCTTGCGCAGCTGGTTTATCAGGTCGCGCCTCTCTGCAGGATTGTTACGCTCAAGTGCCGGATCTGTAAGTATAGATAAACTCGTTTTGTGCTGGTCTTTCTTAGCTTTGTTCTTGCGCTGTTCATTCCTGCCTTTTGAGTCAGCAATAACCGTTGAGCTCATAATCTCCTCAAGGGTCTTAAGCACGGTCTTGGGATTGATATTATGCTTAATATTATACTCTTCCTGTATCTTTCTTCTTCTGGCAGTCTCTTTTATCACCTTATCCATAGAGTTCGTTATCTTATCAGCATACAGGATAACAAGACCGTTTACATTCCTTGCGGTTCTGCCGGCAGTCTGCATCAATGATTTTTCACTTCGCAGAAAGCCTTCTTTATCTGCATCAATTATCGCTACCAGCGAAACCTCGGGCAGATCAAGCCCTTCGCGGAGCAGGTTTACACCAACAAGTACATCAAAATTGCCAAGTCTCAGGTCACGCAGAATATCAACTCTGTCCAGTGCGTCAATTTCTGAATGCATATATCTTACTTTGATACCAATACCTATCAAATAGTCGGTCAGGTCCTCGCTCATCCGTTTGGTAAGTGTGGTTACAAGTACACGTTCATTCTTTTTTGCCCTATCGCGAATTTCGTGTATCAGGTCATCAATCTGTGTCTTTGTGGGTCTAACTTCAACCGCGGGATCAAGCAGCCCGGTAGGGCGGATAATCTGCTCAACATAAACACCGCCGCTTTTTTTAAGTTCATACTCAGCGGGGGTTGCGCTTACATATATAACCTGGTTCTGCATCGATTCCCATTCATCAAACTTCATCGGGCGGTTATCCAGAGCCGAAGGAAGCCTGAAACCGTAGTCTATCAGGGTTTGTTTTCTTACCCTGTCACCCTGGTACATTCCGTTAACCTGTGAAACCGATACGTGCGATTCATCAACTATCAGTAAATAGTCTTTCGGAAAATAATCAAACAGGCATGAGGGTCTTGAGCCCGGCTCTCTTTGATCCATATAACGCGAATAATTTTCAATTCCCGTGCAGTAACCAACTTCCTGTATCATCTCCAGGTCAAAATTGGTCCTCTGCTCAAGCCTTTGCGCTTCCACAAGCTTACCTTCATTCTGCAGTTCAGCTATTCTTGCATTAAGCTCACTGCGGATATCAAGTATCGCTCTTTCCTGCCTTTCAGGCGAAGTAACAAAATACTTTGCCGGATATATGGCAACCTTCTCATCAAGCCCGATAATTTCTCCCGAAGTTTTATCGAAGTACATTATTCCTTCAATCTCATCATCAAACAGCTCTATTCTTATTGCTGTATCGTCTTCGTAGGCGGGGATAATATCAATAACATCACCTCTTACGCGGAAAGCTCCGCGTTTGAACTCAAAATCATTCCTAACGTAATGAA
>CAZQYL010000009.1:11539-12671 GCA_964597425.1 uncultured Ignavibacteriales bacterium
CCTCTTACGCGGAAAGCTCCGCGTTTGAACTCAAAATCATTCCTAACGTAATGAATGTTGATAAGCTTATTCAGCAGTTCTTTACGCGCGATCTTTTCTCCGCGGGTCAGAACCAGCACCTGGTCTGCGTATTCCTGCGGTGCGCCTATGCCGTATATGCATGAAACTGAAGCTATGATGATCACATCTTCTCTGCCTTCAAGCAGGGCAGTGGTAGCTCTTAATCTAAGGCGGTCTATTTCATCATTAATTGCAAGGTCCTTGGCTATATAAGTATCTGATGAAGGTATGTATGACTCCGGCTGGTAGTAATCATAGTAGCTGATGAAGAACTCGACCTTATTTTTGGGGAAGAACTTTTTGAACTCACCATAAAGCTGTGCCGCAAGGGTTTTGTTATGTGACATTATAAGCGTAGGTTTCCCGATATTCTTAATAACATTGGATATTGTATATGTCTTTCCTGAACCCGTTACACCCAGCAGTGTCTGGTACTTATCACCCCTTAATATACCTTCGGTAAGCTCTTTTATAGCTTTCGGCTGGTCACCTGAGGGCTTATAATCTGATTCTAATATGAATTTTGCCAAAATAAATTTAATTTATTTAAAAGGGAGCGTTTCCAAATCTACTTTCTTGAAAATTGCGAAAGTAATATGCATACGTCATCCTGCGCTGCGCGCATTTCTGATGCGTTGCCGCCGAAACCATTCATTACAACATAAAACATAAGTACTTCGCTGTCCTTATCTATTACATATCCAGATAACGCGCTTACACTGTTTATTGTTCCTGTTTTGGCATATACATTTCCTTCTGCTTCTGTACCTATCATGCGTTTCCTCAATGTTCCGTCTTTTCCTGCAATAGATAGTGAGTTCATAAAGTAATCAAAAACAAAACGGTCATCGTACATATACTTCAGCATCTTCATATACATTTCCGCGTTAACTTTGTTGTAACGCGTTAACCCTGAGCCTTCAAGAATTTCATATGAATACCTGTCCACACCAAGCTCAGTTAAAAATGAACTTACAACATCCTGCGCGTCTTCAAGTGATGCCGGCTGGTTTTTATACTTTGCCCCAAGCAGCTTGAAAATTGTTATAGCTGAATGGTTATCGCTTTCCTT
>CAZQYL010000009.1:12771-14277 GCA_964597425.1 uncultured Ignavibacteriales bacterium
CCGTAACCCTTAATATAAAGGTTGCCGTCTACTGAGCCATCTTTGATATTATTATCATCTGTGTAAACAATTGTGGGGATCTGGTAGTTTGCTCCGAGCTTTGCATAAGCGGTAACACCTACAACTATTTTTGTGATCGATGCGGGTATCATCCCAATTTCAGGATCAAGTTCATACATTACTTTGTTGAAATCCGCATGCATAACCTTGCACGAAACTTTTATTCCGGCATTTTTAAGGGGCATGCAAACTGAATCAATTTTACCCGCAAGCTCATCAATTTTATCCTGGGGTATCTTTTGTGAATATGTAAACTGATATATAAAAAGTACAGCAAATATTAAAGCTGCTTTTAAAAGTGATGTATTTTTATTCGTCATTATCATTTACTTAGTTCTCACTGAGGAAAGTTATATGTTGTTGTAACACACCCCGTCTGTTCGGCGATAGCCGAACAAACACCCCTCTCAAGAGGGGAATTTGTGAACTTAATTCCCCTCTTGAGAGGGGAGGGAGCGAAGCGGAAGGGGTGTGTTTCATACTTTTTCAGTGATAATTATTTACTCTTTTTATTTTATTGTTTTCTTTGCTTCATTCCAGATTGCGTCCATTTCAGCAAGGTCAGATTCTGTTACCTTTTTGCCCCGTGTATCAAGCTCTGCTTCAATATAATTGAACCGCTTTATGAATTTTTCTATTGTCAGTCTAAGCGCGTTTTCGGGATTTATTTCAAAAAATCTTGCGTAATTAACTATGGCAAAAAGAATATCACCCAGTTCCTTTTCAAGTTTAACTCTGTCATCATCATTAAGTTTCCCTTCGGTGTTCTTCTTTGTTTCGGCTTCCTGTTTGAACTCCTGCAATTCTTCATCTATCTTCTTGAACGCGTCAACGCTGTTATCCCAGTCAAACCCAACTTTGGCTGATTTTTCCTGTATCCTGTATGCTCTCGTTAACGAAGGCAGATTCTTAGGTACACCTTCAAGCACCGATTTTCTTCCTGCTTCATTCAGTTTAATATGCTCCCAGTTCTTAAGGACTTCCTTTGTGCCGCTTACTTCCGTATCGCCAAAAACATGCGGGTGGCGGGTTATCATCTTGTGATTGATGGCATTTATCACATCCTTAAAGTCAAAATGCCCGTCGCCTTCGGCTATAATGGCATTAAATGCCACATGCAGAAGCAGGTCACCAAGTTCCTTTTTAAGCTCATCGTAATTTCTTTCATCAATAGCCTCCAGCGTCTCATAGGTCTCTTCAAGCAGCAGGTGGCGAATAGAATCATGTGTCTGCTCCTTATCCCACGGACATTCGTTGCGGAGCCTTTTCATAATGGTCACAAATTCATCAAATTCCTTTACGGGATTTTCGGGTTTAAGCTTATGCAATTTACTTATTTCTTAATGTTATAAACGCAAAAATAACCATTTATGAAGCTTAATAAAAGTCTATTTGCCGGTTAAATAACAGGGCAGGGGCATAAAAAAAGCCCGGCACGCCGGGCTT
>CAZQYL010000009.1:14377-19827 GCA_964597425.1 uncultured Ignavibacteriales bacterium
TCATATTCAGTGTTGGTGCCGTCCCCCCGGTATTATTGCCGCCGGTAGTTGAGTCATCGCCGCAGCCCCATACATAAACCATAGCTGCTGTCAGCAGAAAAATTGAGAAAAATTTAAGTTTATTCATATTGTTATTATTAATTGAAAGTTATTTTATAGTATAATTTTTGTTGATAGCGCCACCGAGAATCTCTTATCTTCAATCAACTGATTGATGCCGTAAGTTCCAACATCAACTGTAAAATTTCTTAATTTAAGTCCCGCCCCAAATGAAATGTAATACGCCCCGGGTCCGCCTGCGGAAAATCCCGTTCTAACAGGTAAGTAGGGGAGCACAAAATATTCTGCCCCGAACGAATAAAGAACATCCGATGTATTTCCCGGCAGGTCGTTGGTTCCCTTTACCCAGTTGAATTCTATCATGAATTTTGTATTGGGCTTAAACATAATACCCGCGCGGTACTTTGTGGGCATTTCCGTTGAAAATGTAGAAACGGAATCCTGTGTTTGATACCCGCCAAGGTCATCCACCATCCTGTTATATGTTGGGTCAGATGAATTCACGAAAAAATTGTAATATGCAAAAGCGTTGGTATCATTATTAGTGATCGTGTTGTAATTCCATGTAATTCTTCCAAGATCAGTTACACTTGCCGCTATTTTCCAGTCGTTGCCAAGCTGCATTGATACCCCGATATCCATGCTGTAACCAACACCAGCAGGTTTCGGGAAGAGATTGAACTGTGTTTCAGCGCCTGACTGGTAATCTGTGAAGAAATCTGTTAATGCTGATTGTGTATGGAAATCCTGTTTGCCCTTAATGCTGTCCACATGGTTCGCGCCGTTAATATTCTGAATGCCCCATGTGCTTATATCAAGTTTCGATTGATAAGTTGTAACATTACCAAATCCGTGAACAAGTCCGCCTGATATACCGACCGAAAAACTCTTAATTGTTCCTTTTTTAAAATTCCACTGTTTAGCGTAGCCTATATTATATTTCCTTATCCACCATGCAATGGCTTCTGACTGTGTCATTTTTACATCTGTGATGTTGTAGCTCCCGTTTGTATTGAAGTTGAATCCGAATGTGAGAGGCAGGTATTCATCACGGCTGTTTACTTCTGTGTTCAGACCAACTCTATCTGAAATAGTGAAGTTCACCGCTCCGAATTTGTTTTTGTAGTTTACCGAAAGCCAGTTAAGCTCAAAATCATAGTTCACATCTGTTTTATCTGCTGGCAGTATCGTGTTCCTGAACCTGAATACTTCTTCTATGTTGGTGAAGAGGTTTGCAAAACGGTTTCTATCAATTGAAAGGTATGAAAGATAATTATTGTAAAACTCAATTGATGAATCACTCCCGTATCCGCCTCCCATTGAAAATACTGAAAATTCCCAGTGGGGGTCAAATATTTTTCTTTTCTTTTTCATCACATCCTTATTCTTTGTAACCGGAAGCGAATAATCGAAATTAGCCGGGTTTATCCCGAAGGCATCATTGCCTACAGAAGATACCAGGTTTGAAAATGCCATTGATGATGAGCGGGCGCTTGATCTATCGCCGGAATATACCAATGATGTTAAGGCAAGCACCAGTACCACTGTAAAGAAGGACTTTATATGCAATAGGTATTTTTTAGTTTACAATATGTTAACATAATGAAATATGTGTAAATATTCAATTTTTTAATATAACCTATATTAGTGAGTAAAAAATAAGCCCGAACCTGCAAAAATTTATGAATAATAACTGAATTTCGAAATTTTTATATTTGCAGAATCAATTTTTGAGAAAACTACGCAATTTGCAGGAATTTAATCCCGAAGAACAAAACGACAATCGGCAGCCCGCAGGAAGCTTCCTTAAAGGGCTTAGCCCCTTTGCATATGTTATACTTGTACTGGCAATAATATTTTTCCTGTACCAGTTCATAGGCGGTGCGCTTGCCCTTGCCGCAGGCGATATGAACCTGGATAATCCCAATGTAAAAATCACACGTATCATTCTTTCATTCGGGCAGTTTATGTTCATACTTGCTCCTGCCGTATTTTTTGCGCGGCTTCAGACCCATGACCTCAAAAGTACGTTCCGGCTGAATAAACCAAAGCCGGTTCTTCTGCTTCTTGCTGTACTTGGAATTGTAATGATCCAGCCTTTCCTGCAGGGTTATATGTATTTCCAGGAACAGCTCATAAATTCAATTCCTTTTTTAAGTGACGGACTTAAACCGCTGCGCGATGTTTTTGATTCCTTTGAATCCAGCACAATGAAGATAGTTAAGGCGCATAACTGGTTTGAATTTTCTGTTGTGGTATTCGTTATCTGTATAACGCCTGCTATTTGTGAAGAGGCGCTATTCCGCGGATTTGCAATGAGCAACTTAAGAAAAGTTTATAAGCCGTTTATGGCAATTTTCACCACAGGGTTTCTCTTCGCACTTTACCATTTCCAGCCATTCAATATTGTTCCGCTGCTTATTTTAGGTTTCTATCTCGGATTCATTGTGTATTTTTCAAATTCACTTTATTTGGGTATACTTGCTCACTTTCTGAATAATTTTTTCGCTTCATACTATATGTTTGTTTACGGAAAACCCGAGTTTGAAACTCCGCGGCTTGCAGGTGATGAGCTGACTGATACTATAATTGCTGTGATACTTTCGGTGCTGGTTTTTACAAGCATCATAATTCTTTTCTACCGTTTGCGTGTTAAAACAGCTGCGGTACCTGAAATTACTGAAAGCGGCGCCGTAAATGAATAACACAATTGTTAGGGTAATTGTAGGTGTTATCGGAATCCCGCTGATAATAATTTCAGCTATGCTGGGCAATGAAATATTCCTGGTATTCTGCATGGTGCTTGCCTTTTTCTGCATGAATGAATTTTACAACCTGTTTGAAAAACCGCACCATCCGCCGGGTGAGCTGACAAGGTGGTTCGGCGGTGTTTCATTTCATAAAACTGTTTTCCTTATCATAAGCACACTTGTTGTTGTATGTTTTTATTACGAGCACTTTAACTATGCGCTGATATTATATTTTGTGATGTTCATATTTCTTATTGTATCAGAAGTTTTTAAGGAAGAGAAACATTTTGAAGCTGTCGGCACATGGCTGCTTTCTGTAGTGTACATTTCAACTCCGTTCGGCTTGCTTAGCCTTATGGATAGCTCCAGAATGCTTGCTTTCAACGGGGCTAATTACGCTATAATATGCCTCGTGCTTGTATGGGTAAGCGATTCATTCGCGTTCTTTGGCGGTAAACTCTTCGGCAAACATAAACTTGCCGAGCGTATTAGCCCCAAAAAAACATGGGAGGGCTCTATTATCGGTTTTCTTTTCACAATGCTTTCAGGTGTTGTGATATGGAAATTCATCTACCCTGATTTTACCTTATGGCACTGGCTTTCTGTTACGCTGATAGTCGGTTTCTTCGCGCAGATTGGCGACCTGTTTGAATCAAACCTGAAACGCAGTGTGAAGGTCAAGGATTCATCAAATCTGATACCAGGTCACGGCGGCGCATTAGACAGGTTTGACAGCATACTTTTTGCCGTTCCTGCATTGTATATATTTCTGTATCTGAAAAGCACAATGTAAACAACGCAGCAGATTTCCTTTTCAATTTCAATAATCCTTAAAAATCACTAAATTCGTAAATAAATCACGATAAAATTTGCATTTACTACTAAGGAATTGCCACGTAATTTCACCTGCTGAAAACATTAACGGCAGGTTTGATATTTTGATAGTTAACGGTGTCATAAACCGTATGGGTGTTGTATGGCAGCATGTAAGGGAAGTCATACAATACGATCTTGCCGGAAAAATTATTGTACCCGGATTTTTTGATATGCATGTTCATTTCCGTGAACCCGGGCAGGAATACAAAGAAGATATTTCAACGGGCTCGCTAGCGGCAGCACATGGCGGTTTTACGGGTGTTATGACAATGCCCAACACCAATCCTCCGGTTGATAATCCCGATGTTGTTATGGCAAACGGAATACGCTCAGCAAGGAATATAGTTAACGTATATCAATCAGCCTGTGCAACCTCTGGAAGAAAAGGTGAGAAGCTTGCGGATATTGAAGCGCTTATAAATGCCGGGGTACTTGCTATTACTGATGACGGGAGTCCGATAGCTGATGATGATATAATGAGGGAAGTTCTCCGCAGAACAGCGCCGTTTGGCAAACCCGTGGTACAGCATTGCGAAGTTATGAGCATTACTGACGGCGGAATTATGAACGAAGGCGAAGTATCAAAGCAGCTTGGTGTTAAGGGAATCAAGAATGCCTCTGAGTATGAGATTATTGCCCGTGATATTAAGCTGACAAAAGAAGTTGAAGGCTCGCATTACCATATACAGCATATCAGCACCCGCGAAGCGGTTGAAATGGTTCGCAAAGCAAAGGCAGATAAAGCCAATGTTACCGCAGAAGCTTGCCCGCATCATTTTATTTTAAATGATGAGGCATTATTGAAATATGGAACCAATGCAAAGATGAATCCTCCGCTTAGAACACAGCAGGATGTGGATGCAGTGATAGAAGGTCTAAGGGACGGCACAATTGAAGTAATCTGCACTGACCATGCGCCGCATGCAGAGCATGAAAAAGCGCTTCCGCTTGATAAAGCTCCGTTTGGCATAGTCGGACTTGAAACAGCTGTTGGCTTAACATACACATACCTTGTTGATAAAGGTATTATTACGCTCGAAGAAATGATCAATAAGATGTCAGTTAACCCCCGCAGACTGCTTGGCTTAAAGGATATCAGCATTTCAGAAGGCACACCTGCAAATTTGACAATACTTGATGTTAACAAAGTATGGAAAGTGAATGCATCTGAGTTTCACTCAAAAAGTAAAAACACTCCATTTGATGGCTGGGAGCTAAAATGTAAACCAATAGGCGTTGTAAATAATCTGCAGCATTTAATAAATATATAGAACTGATGGCAATACTTAAAGTTAAAGGAAGTGATGAAACAATTGAAGTGAAGAATGTATTCTGCATTGGCAAGAATTACCTTGATCACATTAATGAAATGAATATTCCGGGCCTTGATAATTCAGTTCCCAAAACACCGGTGATATTCCTTAAGCCTTCAACAGCAATTGAAACATTAAACAACACCGTCTCAATTCCTTTAGTTGATGGCGAAGCAATTTCCGATGACCTGCAGAATGAAGTAGAACTTGTGATAGTTGTTGGCAGTGATGGTGATGATATCCCCGAAGAAAAAGCGATGGAATATATTTATGGTTATGCTGTCGGGATCGATTTCACGCTTCGTGATATACAAACCGAGATGAAGAAACAGGGTAAGCCGTGGGCAGTTGCCAAAGGATTTAAGACTTCATCGCCGGTTTCTGAAGTTGTTAAGAAAGAAAGTGTTAGCGATATACAGTCACTTGATATTAAGCTTGCCGTTAACGGTGA
>CAZQYL010000009.1:19927-21764 GCA_964597425.1 uncultured Ignavibacteriales bacterium
GGTATAGTATGCCTGGTTATTTACATAATTACACTTTATCCGGGTGTTGGATTTATGGATAGCGGTGAGCTTGCAGCCGCTGCTTATACTTTCGGAGTGCCGCATCCAACCGGTTACCCGCTTTTCCTTGTGCTTGGATACATTGTAACACATTTGCCGCTGCCGGGCAGCATTGTTTACAAGCTTAATCTTCTTAGCGCAATTGAAGCCGCTGCTGCTGTTGTAATAACATATTACGCGGCTCTTATTTTGACTCGTTATGTCATTCAGAATTTGCTGAACACATCGGGGAAGAAACATGCAGTTAAGAAAGATAAAAAGTCCCCGCAAAATGATGATACCCCGAAGACCAGGAAGAATATTGATGACTATAGCTTGATGATCTACGTTCTTGCCTTTGCTGCCGCAGTTTGTACAGGTCTTGCAAAGACTTTCTGGCTTGATGCCGTTCAGGTCGAAGTTTATGCGCTGCATTCAGTTTTTATCAGCTTAATAGTGCTTTATTACCTGAAAATAATGACAGGTTTAAATGAGCCTGCACGAAAGAACTGGATAATACTTTTTATACTCCTTGGCTTTAGTCTTTCTAATCATTTAACGACGATCTTTTTCATTCCGGGTTTACTATATCTAATGTACCTGCAGTACAAAAGCGCGCCTGTTTTCATGAAGAAGATATTTCCTCTCGTTCTGCTTGTAATACCGGGTTTACTTATGTATTCCGTACTTGTAATAGCCTCCGGTGCAGGTCCGTATCTCAACTGGTCTGACCTCTCGAATGTATCTAATCTGTTCGGGCATTTGCGCGGCGCTGATTACAGTCAGCTTATGTTCTCATCCACATCCAAGTTCGGTAAAAATGCGGGTGATTTCTTCAGTAATCTGCCCGGTGAAATGGCTATCATACCGCTGGTGTTTTCCGCTGCCGCATTACTGCTGCTGTGGAAATCGTTCAGGAGTTTTGTGGTTTTTGTGATTATCACAATTACATTTAACCTTCTGTATGCGTTCAATTATAACATTGTTGATATAAATACATATTACCTGCTCGTGTTCTTCCTTTTTGGCCTCATTGTTCCTGCAGGTATGATCTACCTGTTATCATTCGGTAATCCCGCAGGCATGCTTGCAAAAGCTGATGAGCCCAAAAGATCACTTCCGAAGGTAATAGCAGTATCGCTTATACTCGTGGTTTTTTCCGCCGCGTATAATTTTAAGGATAGTGATAACAGCAGTAATTACGCCAACGCAGATTTCACTGTTAACGCAATAAACTCAGTTGAAAATAATGCGGTCATTATATCGTATGACTGGGCTTATCTGTACTCAGGCTCTCTTTATTACCAGCTTGCCGAAAAATTAAGACCTGATGTTAAGATATTTAACATAAAGTTCCTTGCAGTTGACTGGTATTTGAAGACCATTAGTAAGTTTTACCCAGATCTGTATGAGAGCATCAGGCTGCAGGCAGATGAATACCTGAAGGTTTACGGGCAAAGCGACAAGGTGAAAGCACCAAAACTTACTGCACTTGTTGGTGCATTCATAGAAAAGTGTTTTACAGCGTACCCGTTATATATAACAGTAGATCTATTGCTTGCAAAGGAAACCAAACAGTTTGTTGATAAATTTGCGATGAAGCCTGTTGGCTTACTGTATAGAGTTGAATCAAAAGGCAGCCCTTACGATCCGAATACAGGAGCAAATGCTCTTGACTTTAAGTACAGAAAAATAGAACCTAATACTACCCAGAAGATACAGCTGCAAAGAGTTATACCGGGTATGTATTTTGAAACCGCATATTATCATTATAATAATAAGAATTTTGAAGTATCTT
>CAZQYL010000010.1:0-13375 GCA_964597425.1 uncultured Ignavibacteriales bacterium
AACGGCCAGGAAAGATCACTTGTAAGCATAAACGGGGGACAGGGGAACGGGATATTAACATTTTTTAAAGATGGCTCTCCGCTGTTAAGTACATTTAACGCACCTTGGTCTTACTTAGCTGCACCATACAATACTTTTAATCTGTTCGGACTCACATCTCCACAGGGAAACTGGATACTTAGCGTACAGAATACAGCGGGACAACCTGAAGGCAAACTGCTTGGCTGGGGTTTAAGGATAAATAATTCAGTTACAGGTGTACAGCCTGTTTCAGGGAATGTTCCCGAAAAATTCATACTTGAACAGAATTATCCAAATCCGTTCAACCCTGTGACATCAATTAAGTTCTCAGTTCCGAAAGAATCAAATGTTAAACTTACAGTATATGATATGCTGGGCAAAGAAGTAATGCTGCTTGTAAATGAAAAACTTACTGCAGGTAATTACAAAGTTGAACTGGACGGCTCTGGGCTTTCAAGCGGTACTTATTTTTACAAGATTGAAACAAATGGGTATAGCAGTATCAAAAAAATGGTTTTGATAAAGTAACGAAGTTTTTCGGAAACCCGGTAGTCGATGATTGATTGAACTATTTCGGAGCTTTTAAACAACAATTACAAAAAAATGTCAGAAAGAAAAATAAAATTATCACAAAGCAGTGTAATCTTATTCATGTTGATTGTAAAATTAACATTAACAGTTTTGTTTTCTTCATGCGGCAATAAAGTAAAAGAGGAAGTGAGATCACCAAAAGATGATAAGAAAGAAAGCAGCAGTGAGCAAAAAAATGAAAACAGCGGAGATCAAAAAAGATCAGACCTTAAATACTATTTCCCAATATCTGTCACAAACGAAAAAAACACGTCGAATGCCGATACGTCGAGGCTATCTACATTTTCTTCAACAATGCTGAAGGCAGGTGAACCGGTACTTTATTCTTTTGAAAAAAGCTCACATGAGGTATACAGACTGCTGAAGTTCGATGGATTTGATAAATGCACAATCATTTCTCTGAACAAATATGGAGAAAAGATATGGCTGAGTAAAAAAGTATTGTCACGGGCAGCATTTTTAAAGCCGCAGAAAAACGGAGGTTTTGTACCTGCACTGAACAATGATGGCACTATTGATACAATAAAAAGCATACAGCTTGAAGAGTATGAAGCTATTGCTGATATCCCGCTTAAACTTGAAATGTTATCAAACATTAAATCCGAGCAAACACAGACTGCATGGGATGAATTGACATCATGCTTAAAAGGATCAGGTTTTTATGATCTTCCGTCATATAGTACTGTTGCCCCGGAAAGTAAAAGATCTGTTTACTGGATTCTGGAAGCAAGAGCAGGCGGTACTTATCATATTGTTGAAAGACCGGATGCAAGTGGTGAATTCAAAAAATGCTGTGAATTTTTACTTAGTTTAAACTCAAAATAAAAAAACTTATTAACCGTATTCAATATTATGAAAAAAACAACCATAGTTTTATTTGTTATGTTCGCAGCACTGTTTATATTTTCAGGCGGTAAGTTGATTAGTCAAACCATTCATATCTGTGACACTTTTCCCGCTGACGGCATTCCAAAAGGGGAGAATACTAAATTCAATTACGATGTTTACACTGATAATTTTGTTTATATTTTAGTTAAATTTCCACAAGCGTATGGCTGTAACCAGATCGCTTTCAGGCGTGAAAAAAAGGGTGAGCCCGGACCTGAAATGTTCGAGGATATTGATCCTTCATATACTTGGTTCTGTTATGAAATGCACATGCCGCAGGCAGGTGATTATACTCTGAGCGTTAAGGATTGCAATGGAGTATTGATAGGAAAAACCATTGTTACAATGGTAAGTAAATAATGGAATAGAATCCTTTATTCTAACCGTTTTTGCTGATTGTAAATGCATTTCAATTGAGAAAAGCAGGTGATTTTTGCCTGCTTTTTGTATTTTTAAGCAATTCTCGGGTATTTTTTCATAAAAATTTAATCCTTATTTTTGTGCTTCCCACAATAAATACATAATTTTTAATATAGAAAGCATATAATGAGCGTTTTAGTAGGTAAAAACACAAAGTTAATGGTGCAGGGTATTACCGGCTCCGAAGGTTCATTTCATACAAGACAGATCATCGAATACGGCACAAATGTTGTTGCAGGTGTGACACCCGGAAAAGGCGGAACACTTTTCGATGAAAAAGTACCCATCTTTAATACTTGCAAAGAAGCAGTCGAAAAAGCAGGAGCAAATACTTCTGTTATATTTGTTCCGCCTGCATTTGCACTCGATGCAATTCTGGAAGCGGCTGATTCAGGTGTTGATGTTATTGTTACAATTACCGAAGGTATCCCTACAAAAGATATGATCACAGCAAAAAATTATCTTGAGGATCTGAATAAGGCAGGCAGAAACATCAGGATGGTTGGTCCTAACTGTCCCGGAGTAATTACCCCCGGATTCTGCAAGATCGGAATTATGCCGGGCTTCATTCATTTACCAGGCAGAGTTGGTTTAATTTCAAGAAGCGGAACCCTGACATATGAAGCGGTTGCCCAGCTTACAGCTTTAGGACTTGGTCAGTCAACCTGCATAGGTATAGGCGGCGATCCTATCATTGGCACAAACTTCATTGATGCAATGAGACTGTTTAATGAGGATAAAGATACTGATGCGGTAATTATGATAGGTGAGATCGGCGGTAACGCTGAAGAAACCTGCGCTGAATATGTTAAAATATACATGACAAAACCTGTTATCGGATTTATAGCAGGCAGAACAGCGCCTCCCGGAAGAAGAATGGGACATGCTGGTGCTATTATAGCCGGCGGAAAAGGTACAGCAGAAGATAAGATTAAAGCGATGCGCGATGCCGGAATATATGTAGCGGAATCACCCGCAGAAATGGGTACTATGGTTAAACTCGCTCTTGATGAATTTAAAGCTAAAAAGGCAAAGTCAAAAACAACTGCTAAGAAGACAACAAAAAAATCCAAACCAAAGGCTTCCAAGCCTAAGGCTTCAAAACCCAAAGCCGCAGCAAAGAAGAAATTGAGCGCAGTCAGCAAAAAGAAGAAACCTGTTCAGAAAAAGAAAATTTCTAAAAGCTCAAAATCTAAAGCTAAAAAACAGGTTAAAAAGAAGAAATAGCGCATTATTCTAAATAATTCACCGGGGGTTTAAATGAACTACACTATCATTCGTATCAAAAATGCAAGATTCTATGCACACCATGGTGTGCTTGATACAGAAAGAATGAGCGGCGGATTATTTGAGATTGACGCTGAAATGACCTGTGATGTTACAGAAGCGGAAGCCGAAGATAACCTTAAAAAAACACTTGACTATGAAAAAGCATACAACTTCATAAAAGAGGTTGTCTCGAGTGAAAAGTTCTTCCTTATTGAAGCGCTTGCATACAGGATTGCTCTTAAAATAATCAGTAATTTTGACGTGGTACAGAAAGTAGTGATAAAAGTCCGCAAACCCTCTCCGCCTCTTGGCGGCTTAACGGAGTATGTGGAAGTTGAGCATTCCGAATACAGGCATTCAGAAAAACAGGAACCTTCATAACTATGTCTGAACTTGTTGTACTTGGTTTCGGTTCAAACAAAGGTAACAGGTTAAGGAAAATAAATTTTGCCGTAAAAACCCTTGCGCTAAACAAAGATATGAACCTGCTTAAGGTTTCAGAGATTTATGAAACTGAACCATGGGGATTTAAAAAACAAAAAAGTTTCTATAACTGCGCAGCGGTTTTTTTGTGCAGGCTTACACCTCTTCAGTTACTGGATCTGGCCAAAGAAGCTGAAAAGAAAGCCGGCCGAACAGGAAGCCGGAAGTGGCAAGCCAGGGAACTTGATATTGATATACTGTTTTACGGCAATTCTGTGATTCACAATAAGCGTCTTAAAATTCCTCATCCGTACATTGAATGCAGGAATTTTGTATTGAAACCGCTTGTTGATATTATTCCCGGGTATATGCATCCCGTTTCAAAAAGAAGTATATTGAACCTTTATTACGGCAGTAAAGATAATTGCAAAGTAAAAGAGATCAATTTAATTGATAAGTAACTACAATAATTCCGGGTTAAGTTATATTGCTGTGGAAGGCGTTATTGGAGCCGGCAAAACATCAATTGCGCAAATGCTTTCTGAAAGGCTGAACGCTAAACTTATACTCGAAAATTTTGAAGATAACCCCTTTCTCGAAAAATTTTACATTAAGCCTGAAGATTACGCTTTCAGAACGCAGATGTTCTTTTTGCTGGAAAGGTACACTCAGCTGCAGGAAGTCCATCAAAAGGAATTATTCCAGAATTTTGTGATCAGCGACTATATCTTTGAAAAAGATAAGATTTTCGCTTACCTGAATTTAAGTGATGATGAGCTTAAGATTTATGAGCATGTTGTTACAGGGCTTGATAAAGGTATTGTTATCCCTGATCTTGTGATATATCTGCAGTCATCGGTTGATAGACTAATGTCAAACATCAGGAAAAGAAGCCGGGAAATTGAAAAAGAGATCAGTGAAGACTACATAAACAGCCTGAACGAAGCTTATAATTATTTCTTTTCAAGATATAAAGCTACTAAGATCATGATAGTGAACTGCGAAGAGACCGATTTTGTTAACAATCCTGCTGATTTTGATGAACTGGTCAATGAAATATTCAAATCAGATCTATCTGCAGTGAAATATTATAACCCTTCTCTCAGGAAAGCGGCCCAATAAATGAAATATGTAATAATTGCAGTTCTGGTGTATATAGCTTACTTTTTTTTACGAAGGATACTTCGGGGAGTCGCTTCAGCTCAGAAGAAACAAAAACAGCAAAGCCAGCCCAAGAAGACTTACGATGTAAATATGATACAGGATGCTGAGTACCGTGAAGTAAAAAAAGATTAATTTAATTACCATTGAGCAAGACCGAAAAAGTACTTGGTGATTTTGGCTTAAAAGTTTTTAAAGGATTTGTACTTGAAAAAGATATTACACCCCTGCCCGATATGTTTACAGATATCAAAAGCATATTAATTGTTGTAAGGCATCAGCTGGGTGATATGTTGTGCTCAGTTCCAATGCTCAGGGCTGTACGCTGTAACTTTCCGGAATCTGAAATTACATTGGTTACCAAAAAGTCAACCGGCTTCAATGATATCTTCAAAAATAATGATTCGCCGGTTGATAACGTTTTACTCTATGAATACGGTTTTGAAAATTTCGTAAATACAGTAAAAATTATCCGCGATAAAAAACCTGAACTTGCAATTGTGCCTTCATCAGTAATTTTTTCAGCTACCAATCATTTGCTCGGGTATTATTCACAGGCAAAATACAGGATCGGTATAAGGTCAAAAGATTTTGAACTGAACAAGATAGGCTATACTCTTAATATCAAGAGTGACTTTCTGTGGGATTCGAAAAAAGTTCACCAGATTGAAAGAAACCTTGATGTTATCCGCCAGATCGGAATTTCTTCTGAAGAAAATACGATCAGGTTAACAGTGAACGATGAACAGAGGAACTTTGCTGAGGATTTTTACGAAAAGCACTTCCCTGATGTAAAAAGAATGGTGATCGGTTTTCACACCGGCGCAGCAAAAGACGGAAATATCTGGCCACCGGAAAAATTTGCTGCCCTGATGGATCTTCTATACAATAGAACAGGAGCATATTTTTATATTTCTGAAGGACCGGCTGATACAAAAAATGTAAATGCCCTTGAAGGCCTCTTAAGGCAAAAATATCCCCATATTACATATGCTAAGTATTGCGGTGAGATAATGAATAATGCAGCAAATATTGCTAAAACCGCGTTGTTCGTATCAAATGATACCGGGATAATGCATTTGGCATCCGGATTTGATATTCCCGTAATTGGGCTTTTTGGCCCGACAAAAGCATTTGAATGGGGGCCGGTTGGCAGAAATAAGGCCTCAATACAGGCATCTGGAGGTAACATAAAAAATATTGAAATAACAGATGTTTTTGAAACTTGTATGACCTACTTATCTGTTTAAATCAGTATATTTGGCTCAAATTTACGCTTTTTATTGGTTCATTTTGTCTTGACATTTCTTACTTAGCAATATATATTGCTTTAAAAGAGGGTAAAATTTATAGAATAATTGTTAGAGGTTTTAATTTCGGTTTTATAATACGGATACCGCTAGCAATTTTTTTATAGAGGATTTTATAAAGCCGAATTGAACTATTTATTCAATTTCGGTTTTTTTATTTAAAATAACTAAATTTTAATAGAATGAAATCATTCAAAAATTCCCTGATTGCTTTACTTGTTCTTACCGGTGTAAGCATTTTTGCACAGGGCGGTGACCCATTCACCAAAGGCCCTTCAAATAGTGATAAAAAATCTCCTGAAATGAACGATTATCTCTTTGGAGAAGTCTCGCAGGATTACAAGATCATTTCATCAAATTCATCATATATTGAATTTGAATATTACCCTGCAAATGTTAATACGCAGAAATTCACTTCAAACGGTGAGTATTTTTCTGTGTATGAGTTCCAATATGGACTTGATAAACCAATTACTTTTGGCGGCAGCCCCGACCTGAAATACAGAAGCCTTTCTGTGTTCCTTCCTTCAGAGCGCAGCAATACTGTGCAGGTGATTGATTATGATATGAAGGAAGAACAGAACGTAAGCATAGCTCCTGTTCCGCAGGTATCACTTATTAATCCAAATATCCGTGGATTCGAAAATGTTTTTTATACCTATAGCAAATCTGCTGAATACACTCAGAATAAATATCTCCCCGAAAAATTTGTAAGTCTTGACGGTGTAGGTCCTTTAAGGGATGCCGTTACCGGCAATGTTGTGATATATCCGTTCCAGTACAATCCTGTTACTAAAAGTGTAAGGTATTATTCCAGGATACGCGTAAGGGTTACTTTTGGTGAATCGCCGGTTACTGTTAACCGTCCCCGTAGCAAAGAGGAAGTCTCTTTGCTTTCAGGAAGCGGAATAAACTTCAGTAACGCGGCTTCATGGATGAACCCTAAATTCAGAAATGCGTTTAAAGATAGGCTTGTTACCAACAGCGTACTTTCATCAGGCGACTGGTATAAACTGGAAATTAAGGATAATGCCGATGGCATGAGCGAAGGTATTTATAAAATTACCAAAAGCTTTCTTGATGGTGCCGGCATAAATTTATCAGGTATCGATCCCAGAACAATTAAGATCTATGGAAACGGTGGTAATCTCCTTCCGGAAAGAATGGCGTTTACACGCCCTGAGGACCTGGTAGAAAATGCCATATATATAGAAGGCGAAAATGACGGCGTTTTTAATAATGATGATTATATCCTCTTTTACGGGAAATCGATAAATCCATGGGTATTTGATTCAGTAAACAATACATACAATCATGTATTGAATTATTATTCCCGTGCCAATTATTACTGGATAAGTTTTAATACTCCGAATAACGGAAAAAGAATGGTTTCAACACCATCTGAAAACGGGAATCCGGCTGTTGTACCGTCATCATTCACAGAGAAAATATTTACAGAACCCGAAGAAGAGAATCTGATAAATGAAGGTAACCTGTGGCTTAGTTTTGGCAGGAACCCGGGTCAGTCCCTGGAATGGAATACCACACTTTCAGGCCTGGAAGGCGGTTCAGATATATTTTACAGGGTTAAGCTGGCGCAAAGAGTATTATGTTCAAATTCAGGATATTTTCAGGTAAAAGATGATTATTCCAATATGTCTGAATACCTTTTCACGCTTAATTGCGTTGTTGCTGGATTTAACGAATGGATAGATACGCAGACGAGAACTTTTATAGTTAATCAGTCCCAGAAAACCAATGGCGAGCAGGTTAAACTCCGCTCTACTTTCTACGCCACGAATGGTGAAGCGCAGGGATACCTTGACTGGTATGAGATACTTTACCAAAGAAGGTTCAATTCTGCATCCGGTGATTTTCTCAGGTTTAATTCACCTGATACAGCAGCACTTGTTGAGTATAATGTTTCATCATTTTCAAATAATAATGTCAGGGTCTTTGATGCTACATCTTACAGCGATGTTAAGTTGATCCAGCCTATAACTGCAACAGCATCTAATGTGAAATTCCAGAAAACCGAAACCGGCGGTAATGTAAGCAGGTATTTTGTTGTTGGACAAAACGGTTTTAAAACCCCGACTTCAATTTCATCAAGGATCTCAAATCAGAATTTACATGGTATTTCTGACGGTGCAAGTTTTATTATTATCACACATAAAGATTTTATATCTGCCGCTGAAAGACTTAAAACAAAAAGAGAGCAGGGCGGTCCATCTAACCCTGATTACCTGAAGACAATGGTGGTAACTACAGACCAGATCTACAATGAGTTTTCTGGTGGTGTACTTGACGCTGTGGGAATAAGGGATTTTATCAAGTATGCGTTTGATAACTGGAGCACGAAGCCTTCATTTATTTGCCTTATGGGTGATGGAAGCTTTGATTACAAAGGTTTAAGATCCAGCTCAGGCATTAATTATGTTCCTGCATGGGAGCTTACCAGTCCTGTAATTCACCAGGTACTGGGTTTAACAACGGACGATTTTTACGCAAATGTAGTAGACGGCACTAACCTGATTGACAGACCAGATCTTGCCATCGGCAGAATTCCGGCCAATTCATTGGTAGATGTTAATGCTTATATTGATAAGATAGATGCTTACGAAAATGGTGAAAATAACGGCTATTGGAAAAATAAGATGCTCTTTGTTGCAGATGATGAAAAGACAACAGCATCAGGATGCGAAGGTATATTCCACTTGTCACAGTGTGAATCTCTGGCAGAGCAGTATACACCGCCGTTTATTGATAAGGTGAAAGCATACCTGGCTACTTATCCTACGGTTATTACTCCGCAGGGCAGAAGAAAACCCCAGGTTAATGCGGATATTGCAAAGTACTGGACTGATGGTGTTTTGAATATCCATTACACCGGACACGGAAGCCCGGATGTTTGGGCGCATGAGTATGTGCTTGAAAAGGATAATATTCTTAGTTTAATTAATAATACCAACAGGTACCCGTTTGTTTCAATTGCAAGCTGTGATATGAGCAAGTTTGATAATCCTTCAAATACCAGCGCGGGCGAATTGTTCATGATGGCTAACCGTAAAGGTGCTATCGGCACACTTGCTGCTTCAAGACCTGTTTATGCATCAAGCAATGCGGCGTTAATGTACGTTGTATTCAGCAATTTATATGTTCCAAGAGATACATTGCTTCTGCAGAAAAGATTTGGTACAGCAATATTTAATACAAAGAACCAGATATCCTATTCAGATAATGATGCTAAATATATCCTTATGTGTGACCCGACTATCCGCGTTCAGATGCCGAGGTTCAGATCTCATATAGATAGTATTAGCGGGTTAGCAGGCGATACTATGAAAGCTTTAAGCAGGATAAAGATCTATGGTTCTGTTCTCAGGGCAGATTCAAGCTTATGGACAGACTACAACGGAAAACTTGTTTTGAAGATCTACGATGTTGATAGAAATGTAGCAACCCAGGAAGATTGTGATCCGCCTCTTGTGCAGAATTTCAGGCTTAATGGCGGTATTATATACTCAGGTACAAAAACTGTTCAAAACGGTCAATGGACTGCTGAATTTATTGTGCCAAAGGATATTTCATACCAGAACCAGGCAGGCAGGCTTATCAATTATTTCTATAATAACCAGTATGATGGTGCGGGTATTAACCGGAGCTTCATTGTGGGCGGAATAAATCCGAATGCTGAAATTGATTCAGTCGGTCCAAGGATAAGCATGTTCATGAATACAAGGAATTTTAGAAGTGGTGACGTGGTTAACGAAAACTCTAAGTTTATTGCTGATCTTTTTGACGAATCGGGTATAAACACAACAGGTACTCTTGGTCACAAGCTTGAAGGTGTGCTTGACGGCAATGAAAATAACAAATATGATTTTACCAATTTTTATAACAGCGATACTACCTATAAATCAGGTACACTTGAATATGATTTCTCAGGTCTATCAGTAGGGCGGCACTCTCTCAAACTGAGAGCATGGGATACTTATAACAATTCCAGCGAAGCTACTATGGAGTTTGATGTTGCTTCAACCGGTACTCTGCAGGTTACAAATATCTACAATTATCCCAATCCGTTCCGGGATAATACTGCATTCACATTCCAGCATAACTACCCGGCTGATATAAGTGTGAAGATAAAAGTGTACACAGTAGCAGGCAGATTGATAAAAGAGATCGAAAAACCCAATATTTCTGATAAATTTGTGGTCATTGATTGGGATGGGAAAGATCAGGACGGTGAAACATTGGGAAATGGTGTTTATATTTACAGGATTGTAGTTGAATCAATTGATGGTTTATCCGTTACAAATACGGGTAAATTAGCAGTTTTAAAATAGAAATAGTTAATAATAATATATATATCCAGGAGGATTCTTTAAATGTTTAAAATCAAAATGTGCGTGCTGGCTGTTCTTGTTGTGCTATCCGGCAGAGTATTTGCGCAAGGTGAATCTGCTGTCCCTTTCCTTTTAATTGGTCCTAATTCTCTTAACGCAGGTATGGGTGAGACCGGTACCGGAATGATAAATGATGCTTCTGCTATGTTCTGGAATCCTGCTGGCTTGGGCTTTCAGAAAGGAACTCAGGTATCAATTACACATTCACCGTGGCTCCCTGGTTTGGGACTCTCTGATCTTTTTTATGATTTTCTTGCCGGCAAGTACTATATGAAAAAACTTAAAGGTACTCTGGGTGTAAGTATTACTTATCTAAACATCGGTAAGATCATTCAGACTGATGAGTTTGGAAATGAAATTGGTAACTACCAGGCTTTTGATGGTGCACTTGCGGTCGGTTACGGTACAAAAGTTTCCAGGGATCTGGGTGTTGGTGTTGTTACAAGATTCATTTATAGTAAGCTTGCTGTTGACCCGGTTGCAGGTGAGCAGGGTACGGGTACAGCTTATGACCTTAGCTTTGATCTATCTATGTTATGGAGACCATCCAAAACAAAAATGAAATTTTTGAACAACAAATTTGGTTTTGGTGTAAATTTATCCAATATCGGACCTAAAGTAACATATGTTGATAATGACCAGGCAGATCCGTTACCAACAAATTTAAGGCTGGGTTTTGCTTATGATATTTACCAGAGTGAATTCAATAATTTGACCCTCACTGCTGATTTTGCAAAACTTCTTGTAAAAAGAAGAGAAGGCGGTGAGTCAGACCCGGTTTACAAAGGTATTTTCACATCTTTTGGCGGCGGACTTGATAACGTAATGAAATCGATACAGTCATCAGTTGGAGCAGAATACTGGTACGGTAATCCCAAACTTATCGGCTTACGCGGCGGATTCTTCTACGAAGATCCCGACAGAGGAAAAAGAAAATTCATCACACTTGGCGCAAGCATAAGATACAGCATGTATGGCTTTGATTTCAGTTATATAAATACAATTGAAGAGAACCATCCGCTTGCAAATACATTAAGATTCACTCTTTCTGTAAATTTCGGTCAGCCCGAAACCACAGTAAAGAAACCCGAAGAAAAGAAAACTGAAGAACAACCCCAGAAATAATTAAATGATCATACCAAGTTCGCTATTGAAAGTGCGGATACTAACAGCAGTGATGCTGTTAGTATCCGTTAGTTTTTTTGTACACCAAAAGCCTGTGCTGGCACAGGCTAATAACCTGCTTAACAGCAAAGTCGCAGGTAAGCAGCTTATGCTTACTCACCCGATCAACTACCATCCGCAGGATAGAACAGAGAATCTGTACAGTAATATGATGTTCCGTTCCGCTGTGCCCGAAACACTGAATGTTTATGCAATAAGAGTTCAGTTTAAACCTGATAATAACTCACAAACAACCGGTGACGGCAGGTTTGATGTATCAAGCAATTACCCTGATTCAGTTGATGCCCCGCCTCATGACAGTTTGTATTTTATACATAAACTTGAGTTCCTTAAAAATTATTATTACAAGTCTTCAAAAGGCAGACTGATAGTTAATTATATCCTTCTTCCAAGCGTAAGGAATCTTCCCAATGAAATGGAAGTTTATTCCCCGCGCAGAACCGAAAACCTTGGCAGAATGGGGAACCTGTTCTATGATGTATGGCGCTCGGCTGATAGTACTATAGATTTTTCGGGCATTAACCCGAACAACTCTGCATTCATAATTTTCCATGCAGGCGTAGGCAGAGATGTTGACCTTGCATCGCAGGGATTATTTGTTGGTGAGCTTGATCTGCCTTCTATTTATATGGGACTAAGTACCCTGAGATCAATTTACGGAGATACAACACAGGGATATTACACAAATGAAGGTACCATAATATCCAATTCATGTATGCTTCCAGAGCAGGAATACCGTATTGTAAATACATCTTTTGGTGATGTTTATCTTGAGCTTGGCATGAACGGTATTGTTGTTGCAACAATCGGCAGTCATTTGGGCTTACCCGATCTGTTTGATACCGAAACCGGCAGAACTGCTATTGGCAGATTTGGTTTAATGGATGGCCAGGCTATTTTCAGCTATCTTGGTGTATTCCCGCCGGAACCCTCTGCCTGGGAAAAGCAATATCTTGGATGGGTGGAGCCAATTGTCGTTGGCACAGGCGGCACATATACAACCAAAGCCGCAACTCTAGATGTTAACGGTAATGAATCGGTTTACAAAATTCTTATAAGCGGTAAAGAGTATTTCCTTATTGAAAACCGTAACCGGGATGCTTATGGAAACGGACAGACAATACACTATGTTAATCAGAACGGTACAAGAGACTCAATGAATTTCACAAAAGATGAAGATGGTTTCAATAGCTCAGATATATGGAAGCTGAAAGGAAGCATAACAGATGTTGATGAACTTGACTGGAGTGTGCCCGGATTAAAGAACGATACCGCAAATTACCAGGGCGGAATACTTGTATGGCATATTGACGAAAACGTAATTGAAGCCAAAATTGGCAGCAACACAATTAATGCTGATATTGATCACCGAGGCGTTGATGTTGAAGAAGCCAAAGGCTCGCAGGATATTGGTGTAGTGGTACCAACTCCTATTGGCGATCTTATCAGCGATGGTTTCTTCGTTGATTTCTGGTACAACGGCGAGCATTACAGACCATCAAACATTTACCGCAATGAATTCAACCAGACGACATTCCCGAATTCAAAGAGTTACTCAAACATAAATTCCAGGGTGTGCCTATCAGCTTTCAGCCAGATAGGTCCAACAATGACATTTACTTACCAGGTGTGCGGTAATGTTGCAAACATTACGGGCTTCCCAAGGTATGTTGGCATTGATACAACCGGAAACGCTCA